>JAMDBH010000150.1 GCA_023487615.1 Gammaproteobacteria bacterium | reverse complement strand
CGGGACATGCCAGCCCTCTTTCAACCAGCGCCAAGTGTTCTTCGCCTCTGGGAAAATAGTGCTGATCGCGACACCCGCCGAAGAGCCGAACCAGATCATGGAGCCGCCGTAGCCCACGGCGAAGGCCAGCAGTCCCCAGTCATACCCGCCCTGCTGCAAGGCCAGCGCGGTGAGTGGGATGTTGTCGAATACCGCGCTGATCCAGCCCAGGCCGAAGGCCGTCTGCCATGAAGGCTCTGGCAAAGTCTTGACCGGCATCAGCGAGGCGGCGAGCACCAACGCGACCAGAAACGACGACCCTTTGAGCGCCTTGCGCGCTTCGCCCCAAGGGATAGGGTGAAAAAACCCGCCTGCCAGAATGGCAAGCCAGGCGCCGATCGCCGGAAAATCCAGCAGCACGTTGGTGGTGATGAGTCCGCTGATAATGAGCATTACAATGGCAAGCCGCGCAAGTACCAGTACGCCGAATACGCCGATTTCCTCCGGGTGCACGTGAGCGCCGCGTGGCGGATTTTTTCGTATCGGATGCAGGCGTTGCTGAAAACGGCTGGCAAAAATGCCTGAAAAAATTACTGCGACCACCGCGGCGATAAAGGCATCGGCTACATGCAGCGCCGGCACGCCGGCGATCCATATCATGGTGGTGGTGGTATCGCCGATCACGGAGCCCGCACCACCCGCGTTGGCTGCCGCGACGATGGCGGCGAGATAGCCCACCGTCACGCGGCCATTAAATACCTTTTTCGCCATCACCCCGCCGATGACCGCAGCGGCGATGTTATCAAGAAAGGTAGAGAGCAGTGCAATCAGCACCACCAACACGAAACCGCCCTTCCAGTCATCCGGCAGCCAGCGCGGCAGGAGTTCCGGTACGCCGGAATCTTCAAAGTGCCGCGCAAGCATCGCAAAGCCGATCAGCAGGCCAAACAGATTGAGCAGCAGCCGCCACTCATGCGCCAGATGCGACAACAGATCCAGGTCCTGCGCGAGCACTTTGTAGGCTATGATCACGGCAAGTCCACACGCCGCTACCTCGAAGCTGCGGCGGTGTAAGACGGCTACTCCTAGCAGGGTGAGTCCGAAGAAGATGAATTCGAGAGGGATGTTGAACGGGCTCATATTGATTTTGTCATTCGCCGGGTAACTCATTCTATCCGAATTATCACTTTAAAACTGAGGCCAGGCGGTGCGCGTGGCGCGTGGTTTCCGGCAGGCGGTATTTGGTCGTGCAGGCCAGCACATAATGAATGGCGGTGGGGAGGCTAACCCGATGGCCGGGGGAGACATAGACAGGCGCGACGTTGGCGCGCGTGCGCAGCGCCGCGCCGATGATCTCGCCCCGATCTCTGAGTGGCTGCCAGGCGCCGCGTTCTGATGGTAATTGTTCATGCGTGCCGATCAATAAGGATTTCGCAACGCCTATGGTGGGTACATCGGTGAGTACGCCCAGATGGCTGGCGATGCCGATGCGGCGCGGGTGAGCGATACCCTGCCCGTCACACAAGATCAGATCCGGGGTTATTTTCAAAAGTTTCAGAGCCTCCAGCACGGCGGGCAGTTCACGAAAGGAGAGTAGCCCCGGCACATAAGGAAAAGTGATGGGCGCTCGGGCGAGCGCGGAGTCCGCAAGCTCCAATCCAGGAAAATTCAACACTACCGCCGCGGCGCGCACCACTGTATTGTCTTTTGACGTACAGGGACGTACTAATGTCGCGGGAGGCAGGATGCCGGGAGCGACCTCGAAGCCGACATCCACCCCACCGACGTGGCGCACCTCGCCTAGCTGGTCTTCCGTAATGACCTTGTCGCGCAAGGTGTTCTGGATGGCAATGGCCTCCTGGACGGTGTGGGGCCACAGATCAGGGGTCGCAGTCTTCACGCGGGTTGGTTTACCTTTCTTGAGGTGCTTGCCGCAGGCTGGCTAAGGCAATATTTTCCAAGTAAACTGGACAAGTCAATGGGTGCTCGTCTCCATACAGGGAGAGTACTATGCAGGACATTCATTATGGCGGCATTACTCCGTTGCGCTCACTGCCGAAGCGTATCGAGGCGGCCCATTATAACCGGGTGCGTCTTGCGTTGCGGAGACTGGCTTGCCCCCTGCGTCTGGAGATACCCAGACAGCCAGTGGACATGATCCTGGATGAGTGCAGGTGGGTGGCCCTGCACCTCGGTGAGACGCCGCTGCTGACTTGGATGGACTTTCAGGTCAAAGGTCGTAGCGCCCTGCATGAACCTGTCGTTTGTACCTTACATCTTTACCATCATCATGCGGGATTAATAATGGGAAAGGTACTGGATGCGCTGATCCAAGAGCTTGATCGGCGTCTCAAGCAATGATTAAAGAACGAGATTTATAGCAAGCTCTCAAACCTGTAAGGGGGACATTATGAAACGCACGCCACAGTCACACGATAGCCTGGTCATGCGCGCTTTGTATTTTGTCGAATGGCTCGGTCTATTGCTGATATCACTGGCTACCATCGTCGCTATCGGGCAAGAGACGATGCTCATGGCGGAACGTGGTCAGGTGTTGCTGCAGGATATTCTGTTGCTGTTTATCTATTTAGAAATTCTCACCATGGTTGGACTTTATTTCACCAGCGGCAAGCTGCCGGTGCGCTACCCGATTTATATAGCGATGGTGGCGATTGCGCGTTTCATCATCATGGGCATGAAAGACATGACAGGCTGGGAGATTGTGGCGCTGGCGGCCGCCATCCTGGTGTTGGCGCTCGCGGTATTGGCGATCCGTTATGGACATACCCGCATGCCTTACAACGAATAGGCACACGCAAGGTGGATAAGCCGTTAGTAGGTCTGGTGATGGGCAGCGACAGCGATTGGGAGGTGATGCAGCACGCCGCCCGCAAGCTGGAGGAGTTCGGCGTGCCTTATGAAAGCAAGGTCATATCCGCCCATCGTACCCCCGATTTATTATTTCAATACGCAGAATCCGTGGAGATGCGCGGGCTCGCGTGTGTGATTGCAGGGGCGGGCGGCGCCGCCCATCTGCCGGGTATGTTGGCCGCTAAGACCAGCTTGCCGGTCCTCGGCGTGCCGGTGACCTCCAAACATTTACAAGGGGTGGATTCACTGTTGTCCATCGTGCAAATGCCTAAAGGCGTGCCGGTGGCGACCTTCGCCATCGGTGAGGCGGGCGCAGTGAATGCCGCTTTATTTGCCGTGGCCATCCTGGCAAGGCAAGACGCCGTGTTGGCTGAAAAGCTGCGCGCCTTCCGCAAAACGCAGGAGCAAACCGTGTTGGCCATGACGCTCCCGCCGCACTCATGATCCTGCCGGGTGCGACGCTGGGTGTCCTCGGTGGAGGACAGTTGGGCCGTATGTTTGCTTGTGCCGCGCGCGTCCTGGGCTATCACGTCATCGTGCTCGATCCCGATCCACACAGTCCCGCCGCGCAGTTTGCCGACGCACACCTGTGCGCCGGTTATGATGACCAGGCGGCGTTGCTCGAACTGGGCAAGCGCTGCGCCGCAATCACCACCGAATTTGAAAACGTACCCGCTCGGAGTCTGGAGCTGCTTGCCACATTGTCCACGGTGCGGCCCGCCGCCGGCGCCGTCGCCATCGCCCAGGACCGCATTACTGAAAAATCTTATCTTGTAAAGCAGGGATTTCCAGTCACTCCCTTTTGGGTGGTTCGCACCGAACAAGAACTGCATGAAGCGCTAAGCAACATTCCAGCGCCCGCCATACTCAAGCGCAGCCGTTTGGGTTACGACGGCAAGGGGCAAGCGCCTGTCACGAATCGGGAGCACGCCGTAACCGCGTTTCATACGTTGGGCGACGAACCCTGTGTGCTGGAGCAGCGCGTTTCCCTGGAAAAAGAGATTTCGGTTATCGTGGCGCGCGGCGCTGACGGCGAGACGGCGTGCTTTCCCGTTGCGGAGAATCAGCATCAAGACGGCATTCTGGATGTCAGCATCGTGCCTGCGCGCATCAGTGAAGCGTTGGCGAAACAGGCGGCCGACATGGCGATCAAGCTGGCCGCGCGTTTGAAGTATTGCGGTGTGCTGGCCGTGGAGTTTTTTGTCCTCGCCGATGACCGACTCCTCATCAATGAAATCGCTCCGCGCCCGCACAACAGCGGTCACGCCACACTTGACGTCTGCGTCACCAGTCAATTTGAGCAGCAGGTCAGAACGCTTTGTGGTCTGCCGTTAGGCAGTCCCCGGTTACTCTCTCCGGCGGTGATGGTAAACGTGCTGGGCAATCTGTGGGCGGACGGCGAGCCGCACTGGGAAAAATTATTACAGCACAAACAAGTAAAACTTCATCTGTACGGCAAGGGTGAGCCTCGTCCAGGCCGCAAGATGGGCCACTTTACCTGTCTCGATGAATCAATCGAGCAAGCCCTGGCCGCAGCACTGGAAATCAAGGTGCGCTTGCTGAAGCGCGCCGATACCTCCGCTCATACAAAGGAAAGCGCATGATGCTAGAGACAATTGGAACTTGGTGGATGTGGACGGGCTTTATCCTGCTGGTGCTGGTTATGCTGGCGGTGGATATGTTTTTGTTGGGGCGCCAAGGTTCTCACAAGGTGAGCCTCAAGGAGGCGGCCACCTGGTCCGTGGTGTGGGTGACCATGGCCTTGCTGTTTAACGCGGGGCTATGGTGGTATCTCGACGTCAGTCTCGGACGCGAACTGGCCAATCAAAAGGCGTTGGAGTTCTTCACCGGTTATCTCATCGAGAAGTCTCTGGCGGTGGATAACATCTTTGTGTTTCTGATGTTGTTCAGTTATTTCGCGGTGCCTGCGGAATATCAGCGCCGGGTGCTGCTCTACGGTGTGCTGGGCGCAATCGTGATGCGTGCCGTGATGATACTGCTCGGCGCCTGGCTGATCGCCCAATTTCACTGGATACTCTATCTCTTCGGGCTGTTCCTGCTGGTTACCGGCATCAAGATGCTGATCTTCGCCAGACACGAGCCAAACCTCGATAAAAATCCCCTCTTGCGCTGGATGCGCGGACATCTCAGGATCACCGAGCAGTACCACGGCGAAAAGTTTTTTGTGCTGAAAAACGGCGTACGTTATGCCACCCCCATGTTCCTGGTGCTGGTGTTGATTGAAGTGTCTGATCTTATCTTTGCAGTGGACAGCATACCCGCAATCTTCGCCATTACCGAGGACCCGTTTATCGTGTTCACATCGAACATCTTCGCCATTCTGGGGCTGCGCGCCATGTACTTTTTACTGGCCGATATTGCCCCACGCTTTCACTACCTCAAATACGGCTTGGCTTTGGTGCTGGCCTTTATCGGCGCCAAGATGCTGATTGTGGATTTTGTGAAAGTGCCTATCGCGCTGGCGCTCGGCATAGTAGCCTTGATCCTGGCAACGTCGGTCGCGTTAAGTCTGCTCAAGACCCGCCCGCGCTAAAAATACTGAGCAGCTACCATAAGGATAGATCCGGCACGTGGATATCGTTTTTCACTCCAATATACGCAGCCTCCCACTATTGCACCGTGGCAAGGTGCGCGACATCTATGAGGTGGATGATAAGCATATCCTCATCGTAACGACCGACCGGCTGTCCGCCTTCGATGTGGTGCTGCCGACGCCGATACCAGGCAAGGGTGAAGTGTTAAACACCCTGTCATTGTTCTGGTTTGAGGTGCTGGGCTATATGATGCCTAACCATCTCACTGAGATCCTGCCGGAAGACGTGGTCAAAGGCGATGCTGAGCGCGCCCAAGTCACCGGCCGGTCTGTCGTGGCCCGCAAGATCAAACCGTTACCCATCGAGGCGGTGGTGCGCGGCTTTCTGTCCGGCTCTGCCTGGAAGGAATATCAGGAACAGGGCACGGTGGGAGGACGGCCGATGCTGCCGGGCATGGTGGAATCCGCCTGGATACCCGAGGCGCTGTTTACTCCGACCACCAAGGCCAATGACGGCGCACACGACGAACCGATCAGCATCGAGAAGATGGAAGAGATGATAGGCGCGGATTTGACCCGCGAGGTGCAAGCCATGAGCCTCACCCTGTATCTGGAGGCCATGAAATATGCCAGCACCCGCGGCATTATCATCGCCGACACCAAGTTTGAGTTCGGGCTGGATGAGCAGGGCGAGCTCACCTTGATAGTCGTCGTGCTGACGCCCGACTCGTCACGCTTCTGGGCGACTGAAAGTTATAAGCCGGGCAGTCATCCGCCGAGTTTCGACAAACAATACGTGCGCGATTATCTGGAAAGTATCGGCTGGAACAAACAGCCTCCGGCGCCGGAGCTTCCTCCGGAGGTGGTGGCGCGCACCACTGAGAAATACCGACAGGCCCTGCATACGCTGGTGGATGATGTCGGCAGTGAGGAATGATGATATCGCGCGCGCCGCAGGAATATTACGCAGCGGCGGGATAGTCGCCTTTCCCACCGAGACCGTGTACGGCCTCGGTGCGGATGCGCTGAATCCCCAAGCGGTCGCGCGCGTCTTCGCCATCAAACGGCGTCCGCCGGATCATCCGCTCATCGTGCATCTGCCGGATGTTTCCTATCTTAAAGGCTGGGCATGCGACATCCCGCGCGCGGCGTACCGGCTCGCCGAAAAATTCTGGCCGGGGCCTCTCACCCTGATTTTAAAACGTTCAGCGATCGTGCCGGACAACGTGACCGGCGGACAAGACAGCGTGGGTCTGCGCGTGCCGGGGCATCCCGTGGCGTTGGCGCTGCTGGAAAAATTCGGCGGCGCCGTCGCCGCGCCATCCGCCAACCGCTTCGGTCATGTCAGCCCCACGCGCGCCGAACATGTTCTGGAAGAACTTGGCAGCGAGGTGGACATGATACTGGACGGCGGGCCTTGCCAGGTCGGACTGGAGTCCACTATCGTAAGCCTGTTGGATGCGCGCCCGCTCATCTTGCGGCCGGGCATCATCTCACGAAGCATGCTTGCCGAGGCGTTGGGCGAGGAGGTCGAGACGGGGACGGCGGAGAAAATTAACCTGCGCGCACCGGGCATGCTGGCCTCGCATTACGCGCCGCGCACACCGCTACACAAGGTCCCCTCCGCGGAATTATATGAGCGCGCCTTTGCGCTGGTTACTCAAGGTCAACGGGTCGGAGTACTCACGCGCCAAGAGGGCGTACATAAGCCTGTCCTGAGCCCCGTCGAAGGGCCTGGCCTATATTATTATCTGCTGCCCGATGATCCCAAGGATTACGCACATGAACTTTACGACACGCTGCGTAAGGCCGATGCACGACGATTGGATATGTTGCTCATCGAAGAGCTTCCGCAGGACGAGGCATGGCTCGCCGTGCGTGACAGGGTGACGCGCGCGGCGACATAAAAATGCACGACAAACCACAAATCGAGAAAACAGAAGCGCCCCCGGCGGACGAAATCAAACCGGGCGTGTACCTCGCCCCTTGGGAGCGCTCATTCAGAAAAATCATCTCTCCCTTCGAAGAGTTCATCAAGAACCAGACCACCGCCAGCGTCATCCTAATGGTCTGTCTGGTCATCGCCTTGGTGATCGCAAACTCTCCCCTGGCGGATATTTACCAACGGATCGTCAATATGCCGATCGCCATAACGGCCGGTGATTTCGTTTTAGAAAAAAGCGTCCATCACTGGGTCAATGAAGGCTTGATGGCGCTGTTTTTTTTCGTGGTGGGACTCGAGATTAAGCGCGCCATCCTGGTCGGAGAGCTTTCCAGTCCCCAGAAAGCCGCTTTACCCATCGTGGCGGCGCTGGGCGGGATGATCGTCCCCGCGCTGCTGTATTACTGGATTAATCCTGAAGGCGGCGCGGCGCGCGGCTGGGGGATTCCCATGGCCACCGATATCGCCTTTGCGGTCGGGGCGCTGGTGCTGCTCGGCCGCCGTATCCCCCGCTCGCTGGTGATGTTTCTGGTGGCGCTGGCGATTGCGGATGATTTGGGCGCGGTTTTGGTCATCGCGCTGTTTTATACGGAACAGATCGCCGGCCTTTACCTCGTTGCGGCGCTCGCGTTGTTTCTGCTTCTGATCGTGTTCAACCTGGGCGGGATCCGCCACCCCGTGCCGTACTTTATCATCGCCTTTTTACTCTGGCTGATGCTGCTGAAATCGGGCGTGCATGCCACCATCGCCGGTGTGCTGGGTGCCTTCACCGTTCCCGCGCGCTTTAAATATGACACCGCGCGTTTCAGCCGCCATATCCGCGAGCTTATGGATCGCTTCGACGCAAGTCATCGCCCCGACAGGGATATCCGCACCAATGATGCGCAGCGGGTTATTTTGCAAACCCTGGAGCGCGACATCGAATTGGTGGATACGCCGCTGCAACGCCTGGAGCACCTCTATCATCTGCCGGTGGCGTTATTGGTGATTCCGGTCTTTGCATTGGTCAATGCCGGTGTACCCATTGCGATTGAAACAGTCGGAATGACTTTGTATCATCCCGTGACCCTGGGTGTAATGTTCGGTTTGGTATTCGGCAAATTTCTTGGCATCACGGGCAGTTGCTGGCTGGCCCTTAAGTTGAATATCGGACAACTGCCGGAACATACCGAATTCCGCCACATCGCCGGCGTAAGCCTGCTGGCAGGCATCGGATTTACCATGTCCTTGTTCATCGCCGAACTGGCCTTTGCGGGGCACGCGGAGTATCTGTTGATGGCCAAGTTGGGGATTTTATGCGCCTCGCTGGCGGCGGGCGTCCTAGGCTACGCTTGGTTGCTATTGACCACCCGGCGAACTGCAGAAACATAAAAATTCACTCCAAATTATAACTACAATTTGCTATTACACATGTTTGAGCACGTACTAGAAGGCAAGAGTTTCCGGTGGTTACTGGAATCCGCAACGGATGCGATGGTCGTTGTTGACCAGGAGGGTAGGATAGTACTGCTCAATCCGCCGGTGGAAAGGCTGTTCGGATACGCGCGTGAAGAATTGCTGGGCAGGACCATCGAAGCCTTGATCCCGGAACGCTTCCATGAGAAGCATAAGGGTTACCGCACGAATTATTCATCTCATCCTAACATGCGTCCGATGGGGCCTGAGCTTGAGCTTTACGGGAGGCGCAAGGATGGCGTCGAGTTCCCGGTCGAGGTAAGCCTGAGCCCGCTCCGGACTGAGGAAGGATTGCTGGTCATGGCCTCTATCCATGACATCAGCCGCCGTAAGCAAGCGGAGCAGGCGCTGGCTGAACAGGCGGTTCAGTTGCGCGAAAGTGAGGCGCGCATGCACGCCGTTGTTAATACCGCAGCGGATGGTATTATCGTGATCAATGAGTGGGGCATTATTGACCGCTTCAATCCGGTGGCGGAACGCATGTTCGGCTACACGGAGGCCGAAGTGATGGGGAAAAATATCTCCATGCTTATGCCCACGCCCTATCATGAAGAACACGACGGCTATATTGCCAGGTATCTGAAAACAGACGAAAAACGCATCATTGGGGTGGGAAGAGAGGTGGTGGGTTTGCGCAAGGACGGGACGATCTTTCCGATGGATCTCGCGGTCGGTGAGATGCGTTTTGGAGAGCGGCGCATGTTCACGGGTATTTTGCGCGATATCACCGAGCGCAAGCAGGCGCAAGAGCGGCAGGCCCAACTTGTCCAGGAACTCGAGAGCGCCAACGAGGAATTAAAGAATTTCGCCTATGTGGTGTCTCATGATTTAAAGGCCCCGCTGCGGGCTATCGGATCGCTGGCGGACTGGCTGTCAACGGATTACGCAGACAAATTTGATAGTGAAGGAAAGGAACACATGGGGTTGCTCATCAGCCGGGTGCGCCGCATGGGAAACCTCATAGATGGCATACTGCAATACTCCAGGGTCGGCCGAATCAAAGAAACACGTGTCTCAGTAGATCTCAATGCCCTGGTGCATGAGGTGATTGATCTGCTCTCACCGCCGGAGCACATCACCATCACCATCGAACACAGCCTACCGACCGTGGTCATGGAAAAGACCCGTATCCAGCAGGTTTTTCAAAACCTCTTGAGCAACGCCATCAAATACATGGACAAGGATCAGGGGGTAATCACCGTTGACTGCATGGCCGAGCAGGGCAACTGGAAATTTAGCGTGAGCGATAACGGCCCCGGAATTGAAGAACGGCATTTTGAGAAGATCTTCCAGTTATTCCAAACCCTGACGCCGCGTGATAGGGTGGAGAGCACAGGCGTCGGGCTTGCGCTGGTCAAGAAGATAGTCGAGATGTACGGTGGCAAGATATGGGTCGAGTCTAAGGTCGGCGAGGGGAGCCGTTTTTCCTTCACCCTGCCCAGGGCGGCGGTAGGCAAATAAGAGGGGAACTCAATGAGGATAACCAATAAACCCATCCTTTTGGTGGAAGACGACCAGGTGGATGTCATGACAGTAAGGCGAGCCTTAAAAGAGCTGCACGTGACAAACCCGCTGGTGGAGAGGGAAAACGGCGAGGAGGCGCTGGCCTATCTGCGGGATACGCGCAATGTACATCCGTGCATCATCCTGCTTGACCTCAACATGCCTGTCATGAACGGTATTGAATTCCTGCAAGTGGTTAAGAACGATAGCGAATTAAAGCGCTTCCCCGTCGTGGTGCTCACCACATCGGAGGAACAGCAGGACAAGGTAAACAGTTTTAATCTTGGGGTTGCGGGTTACATGGCGAAACCGGTGGACTATCGGCAGTTCGTCGAGGTCATGCGCTCCATCAACACGTACTGGACCATCAGCGAAATGCCGCCATGAGGGCGTCACCCCCAGTTATTGACTGACACCGTATAGGGAATTTTCTATGACAAAGCCGCAGATCCGGGTGTTGGTTGTGGACGATGACATCGTCGACCGCAAGGCTTGCCGCAGGGCCCTCTCGCAGCACCCCGAGTACGATTTCGTACTTGCCGAGGCCGAGACGGGCAGGGAAGGCCTGCAGCTCGCTCATGCCGAACAACCGGACTGTATTTTACTCGATTATCGCCTGCCGGATCTTGACGGCCTGGAGTTCCTGGCGGAACTGCGCGATGACATGGGTGAGATACCGATCCCCGTTTTGATGCTCACCGGCGCCGACAATGCGCTGATCGCCGTGGAGGCGATGAAGCGAGGTGCGCGGGATTATTTGGTCAAGGATATAGACAGGCTGTATCTCGAATTGATTCCGACCGTCATTGAGCGTGTGCTGCGCGAGCGACGCATGGTGGTGGAGAAGCGGCAGGCTGAGGAGAAGCTGAGTCAGGCCGAGGCCAAATATCGAACCCTGGTCGAGCAGATCCCGGCGATTGCCTATATTGCGGCGCTGGACGAAGCCGGCGCCGCACTCTATATCAGCCCGCAGATTAAGGCTCTGGGCTACTCCCAGGAGGAGTGGCTCGCCGACCCGCAAATCCGTCTCAAGCAGATTCACCCGGACGACTTCACGCGCGTTATGGAGCAGTTCTCGCTAAGCCGTACCAGTGGCAAGCCTCTGAACTGCGAGTACCGTCTGTTTACACGCAATGGATCCATATTGTGGTTCCGCGATGAGGCCAATATCGTGCGTGACGAAACGGGCCAACCCCTGTTTCTGCAAGGCGTCCTTGTGGACATCACCGAGAGCAAGCAGGTGGAGGAAGAACTCCGGCAACACCGTCATCGTCTCCAGGAGTTGGTGGCCAATCGTACCGCTCTGCTGGAAAAGCGCACTGCCCTGCTGGAGTCGGCCAACGCCAATCTGGCCAAGGAGCTCGAGGAACGCAGACGGGCGGAACTTGCGCTGTTTGAGGAAAAGGAGCGTGCGCTGGTCACGCTTGAGTCTATCGGCGATGCCGTTATCACCACCGACGCCGGCGGCGTTATCAGTTATCTCAATCCCGTTGCCGAGCAGTTCACCGGGTGGACTAACACGGAGGCGCGCGGACAGCATCTGGAGCAGGTTTTCAATGTCGTCAGCGAGGCCGCGCGGGAGCCGATGGAAAGCCCGGTGATGCGCTGCCTGCGCGAGGGCCATGACACGGCTCTGGTCAATCACAGCATACTCATTCGCCGCGATGGCGTTGAAATCGGCATCGCTGAGCGGGCATCCGCCATTCACGATCGGGATGGAAAGATTGTAGGCGCCGTTATGGTATTTCGCGACGTGACCCAGGAGCGCAAGCTGACTCAACAACTGTCCTACCAAGCCACCCACGACCCGCTTACCGGCCTCGTCAACCGCCGGGAATTCGAGCGGCGTATGGAGCGGATCTTGGCGGGTTCTCGTGAAGACGGCTCCGATCATGCCCTGTGTTATCTGGACCTCGATCAGTTTAAGGTGGTCAATGACGATTGCGGGCATACCGCTGGAGACCAACTGCTGGTCCAACTGAGCGCCATGTTGCAGGCAAGGATGCGGCAAAGAGACACGCTTGCCAGGCTGGGTGGAGATGAGTTTGGCATTCTGTTGGAGCATTGCCCAGTGGATCAGGCGTGGCGTGTCGCCGAGGAGCTGTTAAGGGCCGTTCAGGATTTCAGGTTTGTGTGCGATGGCAAGACCCACACCGTAGGGGTTAGTATTGGCCTCGTCGAGGTCCGGGGGGGCGAGGAAAATCTCGCCACCGTGCTGAACGCCGCCGACACAGCCTGCTACCAGGCAAAGAGACAAGGGCGCAATCGTGTCTATCTCTACCAAGCAGAGGACATCGGGCTCGCGCATCGGCGCAGTGAGCTGGAGTGGGTATCCCGCATCACTCAATCCCTCAATGAGGACGGGTTCCGGCTGTATTATCAATCTATCGGTGCGCTCACCCCTCATGGCGGGGACCGCCCTCTCTATGAGATTCTGCTACGCATGGCGGATAAAAATGGAGAGCTTGTCCTGCCTGAAGTATTCATGCCTATTGCCGAACGTTACAATCTGATGCCGGCGCTAGACCGCTGGGTGGTGCGCCACGTCCTTTCCTTATTGGCCGGCATGCGACTTAAAGACAAAGGAATAAATGCCCCCATCTATTCGATCAACCTTTCCGCGGCCTCGCTGACTGACAGCTTCACCCTGGATTTTATCGGCGAGCAGCTCGCTGAATACGATGTCCCGGCTCATGTGCTGGGTTTTGAAATTACTGAGACGGTGGCTGTGGCCAATCTTACCCACGCAACCCATTTCCTAAACAAGCTCAAAGAGTTGGGTTGCTGGACTACCTTGGATAACTTTGCCGGGACCTTTTCCACTTTCGCCTCTCTGAAAAATCTGCCGGTGGATTTCCTTAAGATCAGCGGCTCGATTGTGAAGGATATCGCCGACGACCCCGTTGCTCAGGCGGTGGTTGAAGCCGTCAACCAAATCGCACATGTCATGGTGATCCAAACCGTTGCCGAGCGTGCTGAGAGCGAGGCCATACTTGGGACGCTAAGGAGAGTCGGGGTGGATCATGCGCAGGGCTATGCCATCTCCATTCCCCTCCCTCTAAATGAAGCCGGTAAAGGATCAGGAAAGCCATTTGACGGCGCAGCAGCGTGTCTAACAACCTATTAGAGACGGAAATAAACGATGCTGTGCGCCATGCTCTTGCTGAGGACATCGGCAGCGGCGATCTCACTGCGGCATTGATTCCAGAGAGTGCGGTAGCCGAGGCGGAGGTCATCAGCCGCGAAGCGGCTATACTGTGCGGTACGGCCTGGTTCGATGCGGTATTTCATGAACTGAGCCGCCCGGTGCAGATCAACTGGCGAGTGCGCGATGGCGAATGTACGACAGCCGGTCAAACAGTATGCACGCTGCGTGGCCCTGCCCGCGCTTTGCTCACCGGCGAGCGTACCGCGTTAAATTTTTTGCAGACTCTCTCCGGAACTGCGACCGTTGCGCGCCGCTATGCAGATGCAGTCCGAGGCGCCGGGGTGAAGGTGCTGGATACCCGCAAGACCTTGCCGGGCCTACGCTATGCCCAGAAATACGCCGTGCGATGCGGGGGTTGCTACAATCACCGTATGGGGTTATACGATGGCGTCCTAATTAAGGAAAATCACATCCGCGCTGCGGGCTCAATCACGGCGGCGCTGCGCGCCGCTCAGGATCTTGCCGCTGATGATGTTTTAGTCGAGATTGAAGTAAGAACGATCGAGGAACTGCGCGAGGTGTTAGAGGCGGGCGCAAAACACATACTGCTGGATAATTTCACTCTGGATGATTTGCGCTGGGCGGTGGCCGAGAATCACGGGCGCGCAAAATTAGAGGCCTCGGGCGGCGTCACTTTGGAAAATATCCGCCGTATCGCGGAAACAGGGGTGGATTTTATCTCAGTGGGCGATCTCACCAAAAATATCAAGGCAGTGGACTTGACTCTGCTTTTTGGTGCAACGGAGTGAGCGTTCGTCTTACTCCAATTCTCATTCAAAACGACGATTCACCGCGGAGGACGCGGAGGAGAAACAAACTCTTTTGATGTTATTCCTTCTATATCCTTGATGGTAAATTGTATTTTCCTTTGTGTTCCTCTGCGTCCTCTGCGGTAAATTACATTTATATCTTGGATATTTCTTTGCACGTTTGATTACGCAATGGAATTACTCCATTGTTACATGCGATAGCCCCGCGCCTGAAGTTCAGACTTGGCCTCCAGCGCCAGCAGTATCATCTCGAGATCGCCCTCCCAGTCGTAGCCCTGTCCCGCTTCCATACTCGTCCATTGTTTCAGATTATGGAAGGGCTCATCGGCGTAAATCTTGACGTGCCGGGTTTCTTCGATATTGGGACTGAGATCCGGCCATATGCTGTGAAACATATTCTCGGGCCGCTCGAGAGACCACTCCTCAATGAGCCGGTAGCGCGCGGGCAGATACGTAAACGCCTCGGACGTGCCGGTCTGCGGAACGCCGGTGGACTTGTCAACGTGATCGGTGTGCACGTAGACGATGAGCTTGGGCTTGTGCTTGATGATCTCCGGTGTCATGTTGACGCCCGAAGGCATCCAGGATGAGAAGGCCACGTCGAAGGGGAAGGTGACCTCTTGCAAGGCCAGGGTGCGCATTTCATAGCACGATGCGTCATAGAAATCGGCGATCTGATTAGGTTTCACTTGAGGGTCACGCAGACCGATGATCTTGAAGCCCTCGCGCGCAAGCAAGCTGCCGATGAATCCGTTCCCCGCGTGAAGGTCGCAGATGACGGGATTTTCCGCCACTTGGCGTATGTAGTAGGCAATGGTGCGGATCTCTCCGCGCAGCGGGTAATAAGGCGCCACCGTGGGACCGAACAACTTCGGGTCGCGGTCGGGGTTGCTGAATACCAGATAATGCAGCGGCAGGCTCTTGATGCGCTCATCAAAGGGCAGAGTGGCATCCCAGGCGGGATGCAGCTTTTGCTGAAATGCGAAGATGCGGTTGAACATCTCATCGGTAAAGTACTCCATCGCACGGAGCTTTTCAAATTTTTCAACGTCCATGAGGTGCAGAACCTCTTATCGCCATGCCCAGGCCGCGGCTTGCAGGAGTATTCCCGCATAGAGTGCGGCGAGCGCATCGTCGAGCATGATGCCGAGGCCGCCCTTGATACGGCGGTCAATGAGGGCGATCGGCCAGGGTTTCCAAATATCAAACAGCCTGAACAGTGCAAAGCCAAGTATCATCCAGCCCCAGCCCTTGGGCGCGGCGGTCATGGTGATGAGGTAACCTACCACCTCATCCCACACGATACCGGGATGATCGTGTACGCCCAGGTCTCGCGCCGTGCCGTGACATAGCCACACACCGAGCCCAAAAAAGAGCGCGGTGTAGACTATATACAGCCAGAGCGGCAGACCCTGCGCCGCCAAATAGATCAGCACGCCGAGCAGTGTCCCGAAGGTGCCCGGCGCATAGGGCAGGGCGCCCAGGCCGAAGCCGAACGCGAAAAAGTGCTTCAGATTGGACCCTACGCTGGATGGGATAGGATGGCGGCGCATCGTGAAGAATAGGAAAGGAACTGGTCACGGCTGGCAAGGTCATATAGGATACCCTATCGCCGTATTTCGGACTAGCTTATGGGCCTGACTTTTTCCCGCAAAATCGCTGTGCTGTGCTGCACCGCAGTGGTGCTGTGCTCGGCGGGTTCGCTCGCGCATTCGGAAGAATCGAGGCTGGAGGTCATCACCTTAAAGCATCTGACCTCTGAACAGGCGGTGAATCTGCTGCAGCCGTTGCTCGACAAGGAAGGTGCGGTCAGCGGCATGAATAATCAACTGGTCGTGCGCACTACGCCCGGAAATCTCGAACAAATCAAGCAGGCGCTAGTCGCCCTCGACGTCGCCCCGCAGCGGCTGATGATTACCGTCAAGCAAGACGTGAACAGCAGTCGTGAGACCCGCTCAACCGAAGCGTCCGGCCATATCCGCAGCGGCAAGGTTGTGACGACCGTGGGCAGGGACGACCCGCGCGAGCAAGCGGGAACGGAGGTGCGCATCACCCGTGACGTACAAGGAGGTACTAATGTCGCGGGAGGCAGGACGCGGGTAGCGACCACCGATGCGCTACGAGGCGATCGAAATACGCAGCAATTGCAGGTGTTGGAGGGGACTCCCGCCTACATCGAAATCGGCGAATCGGTGCCGGTCGCCGAGCCCGGTTTTATCCTTGCCCCGCAGCCGATTGTATACAACAGCATCAGTTACAAGGACCTCACCACCGGGTTCAGTGTGCTGCCGCGGATTCATGGCGATGAAGTGACAGTAGAAATCGCGCCGCACCGCGCCGTTCTGAGCCGGGAGGGCGGTGGCAAGATTGATGTCCAGGCGTCACACACCACCGTCAGCGGAAAACTCGGCGAGTGGCTGGACCTCGGTGGCGCGGTGCAGAGGCAGAGTTCGGCCGAAGGCGGTATCGTCTATTCCACTCGCGGCCTCAGCAGCGAGCAGAACAGGGTGTTGATTAAGATAGAGAAGCTGGATCAGTAAGCCGTCAGGCCGTAGCCTGAGCCGGCATGCCGTCGTCCAGGATGTCTTTATTGTTACGCGCCTCGAGCAGACTCCAATAGCCAAACAAATTTACAGAGTGATGCTCGATGATGTCGAGTTGGGTGTCCAGCACAAAGGTCTCCAACGAAAAGTCAGGCCGGAATCCCAGCAGGCCGGAAAAGGGTGCGATCAGACGCTCAAAGCGTGAGATGAATGGGTTGGTATTCTGGAAGTGATTGACGATGTACAACCTTCCATCCGGCTTGCAGACGCGCCGCATCTCGTTGACCAGTTTGATGGGATGAGGCACGACGGAGGCCACATACATGGCGACGACCTTGTCAAAACTGTTGGCCGGATAGCTCATCTGCTCGGCATCCATCACCGCCAGCGAGGTTACATGATTCAGGCCAAACCGTTCCTTGCGATCGTGCGCCTTCTGTAACATCTCCGGCGAAATATCAATGCCTATCACCTCCACATCGCGCGGATAAAGCGGGAGCGACAGGCCGGTACCGACCCCGACCTCCAGGATACGGTCGCCCGGCCGGCAGTTCATGCTATGGATGACCGCCTCGCGGCCCGGGTGCATTACTTGGCCGAAGCCAAAATCATAAAGGCCCGCGTAACGCCGGTAGGCCTTACGAACAGCGTCTATATTCAAGTGGGCGCCCCCTCTTTTTTGGTTAGCAGGTGCATTTTGGTTGGTCCGGTTTTTATGGGCGCGGGGCCCATTTTGCCTTATTCCTAATGAGGCCAAGAAATGAATCTTCTGTCAAGAGATAATGCCTGTCTCCGCTAAGGATAAGAATTCTGACAGAGTCTAAACATTCTAACCTGAAAACGTTGCGCTAATCCCTTTCAGTACAAACTCCGCGGCGAGCGCCAGCAGCAGCATACCCATGATGCGGGTCGCCACGCGGGCGCCTGTAGGGCCTAGTTTATCAAATAACGGCCCCGCCAACCGAAACAGAATATACAACACCAGCGCGGTGACTAAAATAGTAGAGCTGAGTTGAATGTGGCCGCTGAGGCTCCCTTGTTGCTGCTGGGCATACAGGATGACGGTGGTAATCGTCCCCGGCCCTGCAAGCATGGGGATGCCGAGCGGGACGATGGAGATGTCCTCGCGATTTACGTATTCCTGGCCCTCCGGAGTGGTCTGGATGCGTGAGTGGGTGGCGTGCAGCATGGACCAGGCCATGGAGGCCAGAATTAGCCCGCCGGCTACCTGGAAGCTTGGCAGGCTGATGCCGATCACGCTGAATAAGTATAAACCGCTGTACTGGAAAAACAGCAGTGTCACGATGACCGTGATAATCATGCGGCGCAGTATTCTGTTACGCTGTTGGGTTGTCATATCGTGGGTGAGCGAAAGATACAACGGCATGACGTCAATCGGCGCCAGCACCACGATCAGTGAGACCAGTTGTTTACTTAATTGAATGTAGTCTAGGGTCATGACCGGTTTCCGAGGAGATAGGCGCTGCATCCGTCTGATCGGGCAACCACTCCGTGTCGTCATGCCACTCTTTTTCATCCGGGATGGACGCAGTCAGGAAGGGTAAAATAAAATCCGGTATGCGGTGCTCCAGCCAGTAACGGGACTTCCACGGAGAGTTGCCGCTAATGAAACCGACATGGCCGCCACGGGCCGAGAGTTCCAGGATGACGGAAGGAGAAAGCTGATCCTGTTGCGGGATGGCTGCAGGCGTCATGAACGGATCATCGGCGGCGTGCAGAATCAAAGTCGGGATGCGGATATGCTTGAGGTACCGGCGGCAGCTCGATTGCCGATAATAGTCGGCCGCGCCGGCAAATCCATGCAGAGGCGCGGTTACAGCGTTGTCATACTCTGTAAACGTACGTAAGTTTTCAAGGCCGTCCAACGCGATGGGTGCGAGCATGTGTCTAAACTTTTTCTCGACAGAGTAGCGCATGGATCGCAGCAAGTGATGTTGATAAACCTGCGAAAAGCCGCGCTCCAGGCGCCGTGCAGAGTCGCTCAGATCAAAGGGCACACTGACCGCGACGGCGGCTTGCAGCGGCGCATGGATGCCCTGTTCGCCCAGCCACTTTAACAGCACATTGCCGCCTATAGAATAACCGATGGCGGCAAGCGGCGTGCCGGGTTCGCGCTCGCGCAGGGTGTTGACCAGGGTGTTTAAATCACCGGTATCCCCCGCGTGATAGAAACGGGGCAGGCGATTAGACACGCCGCTGCAACCGCGAAAGTGCATGAATACCGCACGCATGCCGCGTTTCTGTAAGGCGCCCATGATCCCGCGCGTATAGAGCGAATTGAGCGAGCCTTGCAGGCCATGCAGCACAATCACGAGCGGTCCGGAGCCGCCGGGTGTCCAGTCCAGGTCTACAAAATCGCCATCTGGCAATTCCAGCCGCTCACGCCGCGTCACCGGCTTGGGGATGCGGCGAATGACGCTCGCCCAAAGGGTTTGCAGATGTCCGTTGGATAACCACCATACAGGGACAAATGCGCTCTGACGAATTTGACCGGTCTTCGGCATGTTGGAGGCGTTCCTCATTTTTTGTCGGATCGCTTTAGGAGAAATTCTGAAAAATATATCGTCAACCGCCAAGGTCGCCAGGAAAAAGCTCGAATTGTAAGGAAAATTCT
>JAMDBH010000149.1 GCA_023487615.1 Gammaproteobacteria bacterium | reverse complement strand
GCCGGGCGCTGCCGCTGGTGTTTTTGTCGGTGCTCGGC
Source organism: Gammaproteobacteria bacterium (assembly GCA_023487615.1). The sequence goes on along the minus strand of JAMDBH010000149.1, from coordinate 4,049 downwards.
ATCCTCGGCGTGAACGCATTGCCCGGTTTGCTCAAGCGTAAGGCGGCGGTGGACAAGTTCATCGGCTGGTCGCTGGTCGCTTTGGCCTCCTTCATCACCTTGAATGGCGTCTTCGGTCACCTGTGGTACGAAGGCGGCGTGTTTCACGAAGGCTTGAACATGCTCGTGGAACGCCTCGGCGGCGCGCGGCTGGCCGAGGCCGACATCCCTATCGAGGGGATAGAGAAGAAGGTGCCATTCGTGGCGTGGGGCGCCTGGGCCAATTTCGCACTCACCCTCGGCGTGCTGTTCTGGTACTGGTGGAAGAATGAGCGGCGCATCACCCGCGAAGTGTGGACGGTGCTGATCATCTTCGTCATCTGGGGGCTGGCCCTGATCCCGGTCGGCATCAAGGCGATGTGAGGACGCATGAAGATCGAAATGGAGAGAAAGAACCTCGTGCTCGGGGTGTTGTTCGTGTTCCTGGCCGGGATTTTTTTCGGTTACCTGCTGGCCACTTTCTAGGAGGAAGGATATGACCATCGTACGGAAGATGTTCCGGGTGGAGGGCATGCACTGCGGCGCCTGCGCCGTCTCGACCGGCATGATGCTCAAGGCCGTGCAGGGCAGGAAGATATTGGACACGCCGCCGGCGAAGGACAGTGTCGCGGTCGCCGCCGTGGTGGTGCTGGTGGCGAGATAGACCAGCGCGATGATGATGACCGACAACAGCACGAAGGCGGTGCTGACGAAGAACACGCGCATCCGCTTTTCCGCGTCGGTCAACGTGTTATCGGCATCCATGAAAATCTCCTTTTTATTATCGGTATTTCACGCCACGGACGATTCCGTGGCGTACTTTTCCAGGGTCATGCCACAGCCAAGTCACGCATTACCCTGTCTCGCTCCCCGGCTCAGCTCCAGGTTCAGGAAGTAGACGATCACCGTACGGATCACCACGATGCCGCCGAGGATCGCCAGCGAGTTCCAGGTCGGCACCACGATGGTCTGGACGATGTCGCCAGCCAGAAAGAACTCGAGTCCGAGCACCATCTTCTCGCCCATCGCAAGGCGGATGGCGCCCAGGTACTTGCGCATCGGGCGCTGCGTCGCCAACAACCAGCCGCGCTGCGCCAGACCCATGAACGCCTCCAGGACGCCCCACAACACCGCGACGATGCCCAGGGCCTCGATCCAGGGGACGACGTAACCCACCCATTGAACCAGCAGTTCATGCATATCTCACCCGAATCAAATCCCATGGCTGCTTCCCCCCGCGCCGTCCAGCCGCGCGAACACCGCTAAACTGGGCGCGGCGGCGCGCGGTCGCCGTGGGGGGCGGCGCCCGCATACTTCTGCGGCTCCTCGGTAAACGCCTTGTGACAGGCCGCGGAGCAGAAATAGTACATCTGCCCGTCATAGTCCGCCTTGGCCGCCGCCTTGGCCGGCTCCACCTGCATCTTGCATACTGGATCGATTGTCATGTTCCACCTCCTATTCAAGTTCAAAGAAACCCATGTTCGGGTCGCCGTTTTGAAGGCGAGCCTGCCGTCTATCACGCCGCCCCGCCCTGCTGCTGCACCGCCCGGATACGTCGTCCCAGTTCGCGCATGGCTTCGGGGAGCGTCGCGCCTTTCGCCACGAGCACTTTCACGAATTCCGCCTTGGCCAGAACGCCGACGATCTCCTCCGTCCGGCCCGACGGCTCGCACACGTTCGCACCCTCATCGAGCTGCTCGCGGATGCAGGCTTCGATCTCATCCGGGCTGAAGCGCTGCGCCAGCGCGCGGATCTCCGCCAGGTGAAGATCCGGGTGTGGCGATCGGGTATCGTCAGTCGTCATCTTCATTACCTCCTCGGGTCAAGGATGACCAGCCTTCATCGGGCTCTCCATCCGGCTATGGCCGGGCGTCACCCCAGCGCCGCTGGAGAAAATTGTAGATCGGCACGTACACCAGCCCGGCATATACGCCGTACAAAAAACTCTCCGCGAGCCCCAGCAGGAAGCCCCACCAGGTGAGCCACTTGAACGCCGGCAGCACTTGCTCGAGAAACGCATGCATGTGCAGGCTTTCTGGCGTGACCACGCCGTAGATCACACACACGATAAAAGTGACCGCGCCCCATAATCCGAGCGCCCAGGAAACGAGCTTGATGTTCAGCATGTCGATCCTCCTCAATGTTGATGGCCTTGCGGCTTGTCCTTGCCCGGTTGTGCGCCGTCTGCGGGGCGTTGCTCGTCCCCGCCGCCACAACCGCCCCCACCACGGCCGCCATGTCCTCCATGGCCGCCGTGACCAAAAAGATGCATGCCGATAAACAGAACTAAAAATAATACCCATACCAAGTCCGAGAGCGGCAAAGCCAAAGCCGATACCCAGCTGACCGAAGAGCAACGCCAGCACCACATTGAGGTTGCGGCTTATTATATCGCTGAGAGCGGTGGATTCAATAGCGGTTGTGATTTAGAGAATTGGCTGGCTGCGGAAGCGGAAATCGATCGGTTGCTGGCTGAGGGGAAGCTCTAGCCCGCAATTGAGTGCTGGTCGGGTTAGGCATCAGGCCGTAACCCGACCGAACTTGATCAGAGACTCCCTAACCAATTGAGAAAGGAGTTCAGTGAAGTGTCAACCTCTTCGGAAATAGCTTTGCAGCCTGCAAGCTCAAGCATCGAGCTGGCAAAACATATCCTGTATCGCCTGTTCCGGGATTTCGACGGACGTATAAGCATCTGCCTGTGGGACGGTTCCGAAGTGCATCTGGGCCGCGGCCACCCGGCGTTTTCGTTGACCTTCCGGTCTGCAAAAGCTTTTCAGGATGTCGTCCTGTCGCGCAATCCGTTACGTCTCGTTGAATCTTATTTTCAAGGACTCATTGACATTGACGGTAACCTCTACAGCGCCCTCAAACTGCGTCACCATCTGGCTTCATTGCAACTGTCCGTGATAGAGAAGGCCGCCCTTGCGGCTAAGGCATTTAGGATTAAACCAGACAAAACTGCATCAAACGGCAGTAACGCACCCAAGTGGGCAAAAACCCTCAGGCAAAAACTGGGCATCAGTCCCAGCAAAGAACTCAATCGCCAAGCCATCTCCTTTCACTATGACGTTTCCAACGATTTCTATGCGCTGTGGCTGGACGAACAGAGGGTCTATTCCTGCGCTTATTACGAGGATGCCGGCCAGAGCCTGGAGCAAGCGCAGCGTAACAAGCTTGACCACATTTGCCGCAAATTGCGGCTCAAACCCGGCGAGCGGCTGCTCGACATCGGCTGCGGCTGGGGCGCACTGATCTGCTGGGCTGCGGAACAATACGGCGCGAGCGCACAGGGCATTACGCTAAGCCAAAATCAGTATGACTATGTTCAAAGTATGATCAAGCAGCGCGGCTTGGAACATAAAGTTTCCGTCGAGATGCTCGATTACCGCGATCTCCAGGACGAAGCCCGCTACGACAAGCTCGTCAGCGTCGGCATGTTCGAGCACGTCGGCTTGAAAAACTTGCCGGCCTACTTTGCAATTGCCCACCGGCTGCTCAGACCTGGCGGCCTATTCCTCAACCACGGCATCACCAGCGATGAAGGTGGTTGGAAGAAAACTGTTTCGACCGAATTCATCAATCGCTATGTGTTTCCTGACGGACAGCTCGAGACTGTCGGAACGGTGCAGCAAATCATGGAAGGTGCGGATTTCGAGATTCACGACGTTGAAGGTCTCAGGCAGCACTACGCGCTGACGCTACGCGAGTGGGTAAGACGCCTGGATGAGCGCCACGAAGAAGCCCTGAAGTATGTGACCGAACCCGTCTATCGTATCTGGCGGCTGTATATGGCGGCTTGCGCCATGCAGTTTGAAGAAGGCAATACCGGGATATATCAAATACTGGCTTCCAAGCGCGCACCTTTTTCCAACCCGGTTCCGCTCACGCGGCGCGATCTCTATCGAGCGCCATGCTGAATCAATAGCGGCAACATAATGGATTACTAACGGAGATATATCATGGAATGGCTAACGCAGAACTGGATATGGGTTTTATTTTTAGTTCTGTTTATCGGCATGCATCTTTTTGGT
>JAMDBH010000050.1 GCA_023487615.1 Gammaproteobacteria bacterium | reverse complement strand
TTTCCGGCATCGTCGCCGGCCATATGAGCAAGACCGGTAAATTGGGGTTCATCGCCGCCATGCCCATTCCCCAAGTGTTGCGCAATATCAACAGCTTCACCCTGGCGGCGCGCAGCGTCAATCCCAAAATTACCACCACCGTGGTTTTCACGGGTGGCTGGTCTCTGCCGGTGAAGGAGGCGGAGGCGGCCAGCACCCTCATAGATCAGGGGGTGGATGTGCTCACCTGCCATGTGGACAGCCCCAAGGTGGTGATCGAGACCGCGGAGAAGCGTGGCGCCTATTCCTGCGGCTACCACACGGACCAGTCGGTACTGGCGCCCAAGGGCTTTCTTACCGGCGCTCAGTGGAACTGGGCCAAGGTCTATCAGGATTATGCCGAGATGATCAACAAAGGGGTCACGCCACCTAATCTGGTGCGGGGCGGCTTTAAGGAAGGGATAGTGAAGAGTTCCCCGTATGGCCAAGCGGTGACGATGGAGGCGCGTAAACATGCCGACACAGTGCGTGCCGAGTTTATGAAGGGCTCGCTGGTGGTGTATAAGGGACCCATCAAAGACAACGGCGGACGCCTCATGATCCCGGCTGACAAGGAGTATACGCAGTCCGACATCTGGTTGGAGAGCATGGACTGGCTGGTAGAGGGAGTGATCGGCTCCACCAAGGGCTGAGGGTGGCGCCCTCGACTCACCTGGCCGGACCTATGGGTTTGATTGCGTGAGGGCACGGTTCCTCGAGCCTTTGCTTATCTCCGCCGCCGCCCTGCTGGTCTCGCTGCTGTTGTTCGCCGTCTTTGTGGCCGCGGCGGGAGCAGAGGTGACAGGGGTGTTCGAGTCCATGTACCGGGGCGGCTTCGGCACCTGGTTCTCCTGGCAGAGCACCCTGGTGGGGGCGGCGCCCCTTATGTTGACCGCCTTGTGCACGGCCCTGCCGGCACGCATCGGTCTCATTGTGATCGGCGGCGAAGGTGCAGTGGTGGTGGGCGGCATGAGCGCAGCCCTCACGGGCTTGGCGGTCCAGGGTACCGCACCAGCCCTTGCCATCCTCGCCATGGCGCTGGCGGGTATGGCGGCGGGCGGGATGTGGATCGCCGGGGCGGGAGCGCTCCGCTACTACCGTGGTGTCAACGAGACGATCAGTTCACTGCTGCTCAACTACATCGCCATTGCGGTAATGAATTTCCTCATCTTCGGCCCTTTGCGGGACCCGCAAACCCTCAACAAGCCCTCGACCTATCCCATCGGGGAGGACTACATGCTGGGGCACATCGGGGAGACCTTCATCCATTGGGGCTTTGGATTAGGGTTGGCGGCCTGTGTACTGTTGTGGTTGCTCATGCGCCGCACCACCTTTGGTTTCGCGGTGGACATCACCGGCGGTAATAGACGCGCCGCGCGTCTCGCCGGACTGCCCGTGGCGCGGCTGCTGCTGTTGACCTGTCTGCTCGGGGGCGCCGCGGCAGGACTGGCGGGTATGGTGGAGGTGGCGGCCGTACATGGGCGAGCCAACAGCTCCCTCAATGCCGGCTATGGCTACGAGGGGATACTGGTAGCGTTCGTCGCCCGCCATAACCCGCTGGCTATCATTCCGGTGGCCATTCTGTTCGGCGGTATCCGTGCCGGCAACGGCCTGTTGCAACGGGACCACGACCTGCCCGACGCCACCGGCCTGGTGCTGCAAGGGATAATCTTCCTGGTGATCCTGGCGGGCGAGACCCTGTATGGGAGGCTGCCTTGGTTTCGGCCCAAGGAGCAGACCGGTGAGCGGTGATGAGGCGAGTTTCTTTGGCGTCCTGATTGCCGTACTGGGAGGCGCTATCCGCGTAGGTACGCCTTTTCTGTTTGTAAGCCTGGGAGAATGCCTCACGGAGCGCAGCGGCCGCATCAACCTGGGCTTGGAAGGCACCCTGGTGATGGGGGCCATGACGGGTTACGGCGCCTCTTATCTCAGCGGCTCCCCTTGGCTGGGCGTATTGGCGGCGGGTCTCAGCGGGATAGTGCTGGGCTGGGCCACCGCCCTGCTATGTCAGCAGCCCAAGGTCAATGACATCGCGGTGGGAATCGCCCTTATGCTGCTGGGCACGGGTCTCGCCTTCTTCCTCGGCAAGCCCCTCATCCAGCCCAGCGCCCCCCGTCTGCCGGCGCTGCATCTGGGGGCCTGGAGTGATTTCCCGGTGGTGCGCGCGGCCCTGGAGATCAATGCCCTGTTTGTAATCGGTGCGCTACTGGTGCCCGCCCTGTGGTGGTTTTTTAGCCGGGCCCGTTGGGGTCTCTACGTGCGCACTGTAGGGGAGAGCGCCGATGCAGCCCGCGCCTTGGGGCTCAATGTGAACCACGTACGCATGTACAGCACCATGGGCGGCGGCTTTCTGGCCGGCGTGGGGGGTTCCTTCCTGTCCTTGTACTATCCGGGGGGCTGGAGCGAGGGCCTATCCAGCGGCCAGGGCCTCATGGCCGTGGCGCTGGTCATCTTCGCCCGTTGGAACCCGATCAACTGTCTTTACGCCTCGCTGCTGTTCGGCGGGGCCGCGGCTCTCGGACCGGCGCTGCAATCGGTGGGTGTGACCTGGGGCTACTACCTCTTCCATGCCGCACCTTATGTGCTGACCTTGATTATCATGATTCTCACCGCATCGGGTACCCGGCTGCTGGCCGGGATGCCTGGAGAGTTGAGCAATACGAAATAGACCTCCCAAAAGGTACACCATGAGCCTCTACATCGAAGCCGATCCCTATCCCTGGCCCTATGACGGCGACCTGCGTCCGGATAACACCGCCTTGATGATTATCGATATGCAGACCGATTTCTGCGGCCGGGGCGGCTATGTGGATAAGATGGGTTACGACCTGTCCCTCACCCGCGCGCCCATCGAGCCTATCAGGAAGGTCTTGGCCTTGGCCAGAGCACGGGGTTATGCGGTGATTCACACCCGGGAAGGACACCGTCCCGACCTCGCGGACCTGCCCGCCAACAAACGCTGGCGCAGCCGGCGCATCGGGGCGGGCATAGGCGACCCAGGTCCCTGCGGCCGCATCCTGGTAAGGGGCGAGCCGGGTTGGGAGATCATCCCCGAGCTGGCGCCTTTGCCCGGTGAACCCATTATTGACAAGCCCGGCAAGGGCTCGTTCTGCGCCACCGATCTGGACCTGTTGCTGCGCCAGCGGCGCATCACCAATCTGATTCTCACCGGCATTACCACCGATGTGTGTGTGCACACCACTATGCGCGAGGCCAACGACCGTGGCTACGAGTGCCTGTTGCTGGAGGATTGCTGCGGCGCCACGGACTATGGCAATCATCTGGCGGCGATCAAGATGGTCAAGATGCAGGGCGGCGTATTTGGCGCCGTTGCAGATTCAACTAGGTTGCTGGCCGCGCTCGACCAGCGCTGCGCGTGAGACGAACATGCACGACCGGCGGACAGGGCCCGATGGCGGCGGCGCCCGGCGAGTTGAGCCTCACGCGATAAATCGAACGAAAACTGAGAGGATCATCCGATGTCAGGACTAAGTGGACTCAACAAATCACCGAACGGCGTCGTCATCGGTGTAGCGCAACTCCAATTGCCTGATCCGCGCACGCGCGAGGCAATCCGGACGCAAACCCAAAAAATCGTTGCGATGGTGGGCAAGGCACGCAGCAGCATGCCGACCATGGATTTGATCGTGTTTCCGGAATACGCGCTGCACGGACTGTCGATGGATACCAGCCCCGAGATCATGTGCTCGCTGGACGGCCCCGAAGTGGCGGCCTTCAAACAGGCCTGCATTGAGCATAATATCTGGGGCTGCTTTTCGATCATGGCATTGAATCCGCACGGCAACAGCGGGCTGATCATCGACGACACCGGCGAGATCAAGCTGTATTACCGCAAGCTGCATCCCTGGGTGCCGGTCGAACCGTGGGAGCCGGGCGATCTCGGCATACCGGTATGCGACGGCCCGAACGGCTGCAAACTGGCGTTGATCATTTGCCACGATGGCATGTTCCCGGAAATGGCGCGTGAATGCGCATACAAGGGCGCCGAAATCATGATTCGTACCGCCGGCTACACCGCGCCGATCCGGCATAGCTGGAAGATCACCAACCAGGCCAATGCGTTCTGCAATCTGATGCAAACCGCCAGCGTCTGCATGTGCGGCTCGGACGGCACATTCGATTCGATGGGCGAAGGTATGTTCGTCAATTTCGACGGCGTC
>JAMDBH010000115.1 GCA_023487615.1 Gammaproteobacteria bacterium | reverse complement strand
AAGTGTCCTTAAGTATACCTGTTGGCGGCTGGCCCTTATAATGAACCCATGTCCAAAGCAAAACCCAAAGGCACACCCGCCACCATCGCCCTCAACAAAAAAGCCAGCCACGATTATTTTCTGGAGGAGCGCTTTGAGGCCGGCCTCGCCCTGGAGGGCTGGGAGGTCAAAAGCCTCCGCGCCGGACGTATCCAGCTCAAGGAAAGCTACGTGCTGCTCAAGGATGGCGAGGCCTGGCTGTTTGGGGCGCACCTCTCGCCGCTGCCCACAGCCTCGACCCACATCCACCCCGACCCCCTGCGCACCCGCAAATTGCTGCTGCATAAAGACGAGTTGAGCAAGCTGATCGGCGCCGTGGAGCGCAAGGGCTACACCTTGATACCACTTGCCATTTACTGGAAAAAAGGCCGCGCCAAGCTGGAGATCAGCCTTGCCAAAGGGAAACAGACCCACGACAAACGGGAGACGGAACGCGACCGCGACTGGCAGCGCGAAAAGGAGCGGTTGCTCAAGACCCATTGATGCTGGCCGGGAACTTTTAGAAGGGCTATACTGTCTACCATCATGCAATCCAGGGACGGGTTGCGACGATTTACTCCATGGGGGCGACCTGGCTTCGACGCGGGTTACAAAACCTGAGGGGCATGCCGAGGTGCAGTTCACCTCGTAAATCAAACTGCAAAAATATAGTTGCCAACGACGACAACTACGCCTTAGCGGCTTAATCCCCGCTAACCTCTGACTGAAGCCGTGCTTGTGCGTTCAGAGTCCGCAAGGACATTCAGAGGTCGACTCTCACAAGATCGCGCTGGCTTTTTTGTTGAGGGCGATGGTGGCGGGTGTGCCTTTGGGTTTTGCTTTGGACATGGGTTCATTATAAGGGCCAGCCGCCAACAGGTATACTTAAGGACACTTGTCTCGAAGCAAAATCCATCATTTTTAGAGATGCCCTTTACAGACGGGCTTGAGGGGCAGACTCGTTTGACCGACAATAGCCACCCTTTGAGTAATGGGATTCAGCGATGATGCCGCGAGGGCCGCACCGACCATGACAACCATCAGCCGCAGCGCCTTGGTGCCTTACTCCGCCGAGCAGATGTACGTGCTGGTGGATGATATCGCGTCCTATCCGAAGTTCTTGCCATGGTGTCTCTCCGTAGAGGTGTTGAGCCGTGACGAGGACGAGGTGCGGGCGGTGTTGCAACTGGCGCGCGGCGGGCTGCAGAAGTCGTTTACCACCTGTAACCGCTTGCAGAAGAACAAGATGATTGAGATCCGCTTGCTGGAAGGCCCGTTTCGTCACCTGGAAGGCTTCTGGCGTTTTGACGCTTTGGCGCCGGAATCCTGCAAGGTGTCGCTGGATATGGATTTTGAATTTTCAAATAGACTCGTCGGGATGGTGTTTGGACCGGTCTTTCATCAAATCACCAATACGCTGGTGGATGCCTTTTGCCAGCGCGCCAACGATATGTACGGCTAGCGGCTGAACGATATGGTCAGTCACTCAGAAGGTGAAGCGATAGACAAAGACCTGCTTTCAACCCAGTGGGTGGTGGAGGTGGCTTATGCTCGCCCCGATGTCCAGGTGATTCTGCCTGTTCAGATCGAGCATGCGGCGACGGTGGAAGACGCTATCAGGCGCTCAGGTTCGCAGGCTACGGAAGAAGAGGGTGAATAGGCGTAGCTTGAATCAGGGCGCAGGGGCAGTAGGTAACGGGGTGCCTGTCGTTTCCTCGCTGGGCTGGGCGGGTTGCGTACTTTCAGGCGCGGGGCTTGAACCGGATTCCTTGCCTCCCAGCCCCAGAGAACCTTTCAGACGGCTAAAAAATCCTTGCTCTTGTGGCTGGGTGTCCACGATCACAGTGCTCTCTTTTTTATCCTGGGGTATTCGCTGAGCCGAGCCGGCCTTCACGTCGCCCTCCACCCGCTTCAATTTTCCATCCTCAAAAAACAGGGAGATACGGCGCTGCTGGCGATCCTGGCCGCCGGGTTGCAGGCTGTAGACGTAGTCCCACCGCTCCTGATGAAACACGTCCACCAGCATCGGTGAGCCGAGGGCAAACACGACCTGGCTCTTGTCCATGCCGGGTTTTAGCTTGTCCACCATCTCCTGGGTGATGACATTACCCTGCGGAATATCAATCTTGTAGGCACCGGGAATGGACGGGGCGGAGCACGCAGACACCATAAACACGGCGCCGGCTACTAGAGAAATGAGAAGCTTTTGCATCTTGATCTGCTTTATAATGAAAGAATGAATGATACCCCAAGCCGGCCGCGAATAGAATTGCAGGGAGGACGCTGACATGGAGAGTCGCGACCTTAAAAAGGCGGGCCTCAAGGCGACCTTGCCGCGCATCAAGATCCTGCACATGCTGGAGCAGAGCAAGGCCAGACACCTCAGTGCGGAAGATGTCTACAAGGCCCTGCTCGATAGCGGCGAGGATGTGGGCTTGGCGACCGTGTACCGCGTCCTTACCCAATTCGAGGCGGCGGGCCTTGTCACCCGGCATCATTTCGAGAGCGGCCACTCGGTGTTTGAGGTCAACGAAGGCAAGCACCACGACCACATGCTCTGTGTCAAATGCGGCAGGATCGAAGAGTTTGTGGACGAAGTCATCGAAGAGCGGCAGCGCGCCATCGCCAAGAAGGCGGGTTACGCGATGACCGATCACTCGCTGTATATCTACGGGATTTGTAAAAACTGTCAGCAGGGCAAGACTGAGTAGGTGCGGGGGGGCGGAGCTTAGGGCCGCTTGGCGCGCTGAGCGTCACCGCGCGAACGGACTCAGCACATGCGCTCATCAACCTACAACAACAATGAAAAACGGATTTTTTGCTTGTCTGGTATCGCTATGCGCCTGGACTTCGATAGCCCACGCACAGGATCGGGCCGAGCTTTCTGATACGTTAGCCGGCGCGGAATTGGCCTATACCGTGCGGGTTGGCGACACCCTGTTGGCCATTGGGGCACGCTACGGTGTTCAGGCGGCGGTACTGACGAGAGACAACGGCTTAGACCCCAACAGCCGTTTGCAGTCGGGCCAAGTCCTGCGCATTGATAACCGCCATATCGTTCCTAAACAACTTGAGGACGGCATCCTTATCAATCTGCCGCAACGCATGTTGTTTCTGTTACAGGGCGGCAGTCCTATCGTCTACTATCCGGTGGGTTTGGGACGCCCCGACTGGCCCACGCCCGCGGGTGAATTCACGATATTGGTTAAAGAGGAAAATCCGGTTTGGGATGTCCCCATCTCCATCCAGGAAGAGATGCGCCGCGAGGGTAAGGTGGTGAAGACCAAGGTGCCGCCGGGACCGGAAAACCCATTGGGCCGTTACTGGTTGGGTCTCAGCATTCCGGGTATCGGCATTCACGGCACCATCGCCCCGACCAGCGTTTATCAGTTTCGCAGCCACGGCTGCATCCGTCTCCATCCCGATGATATTGCGGCGTTATTTCCACTTATTTCCGACGAACAGGACGGTGAGATTGTCTATGCCCCGGTGCTGTTAGCACGGCTGGACGACGGTCGCATCTTTCTCGAAGTCCATCGGGATATTTACAAACAGGGGGGTGATCCGTTAAAAAGGGTGCAAAATTTGGCCGCGGATGCCAGAATTGACGGCGAAATTGACTGGCAACGGGTGCAGGAGGTCGTGCAGCGTAAGGAAGGCGTGGCCCGCGAGGTCGGTTTGTATGCAGTTAACCAGCAGGAGGTTGTTGAATGAATGACTGGTGTAAACACATATCACTTGTACCCGATCACCTTACCCGCCGGCATTTCTTAAAGCTTGGCGCCTTCGCAGGCTTGGCAAGCCTGGCGCCTTTCAAGGCTTTTGCAGGCGTGCATCCCGCAACTCCCTCGGAACGCGCGTTGGGGCTCTACAATACCCATACCGGCGAGCAGCTCAAGACAGTGTACTGTGCCAATGGCGAATATATCCCCGGCGCCCTGGCCGAGATCAACCACATCCTGCGCGATCACCGCAATGAACAGACCGGCAACATGGATCCGCAGCTTCTGGACCTGTTGCATTCCATCAGTGCCAGGCTTGACAGCCGGCAACCTTTCCATGTTATTTCAGGTTTCCGTTCCAAGGCGACCTTGCCGCGCATCAAGATCCTGCACATGCTGGAGCAGAGCAAGGCCAGACACCTCAGTGCGGAAGATGTCTACAAGGCCCTGCTCGATAGCGGCGAGGATGTGGGCTT
>JAMDBH010000074.1 GCA_023487615.1 Gammaproteobacteria bacterium | reverse complement strand
TATTGATAATCTGCACCTCAACCACTCCGCCCCCAAGGAAGGCTACTGGGGTTACACGGTGTTCGGCAAGGTCGTGCAAGGCATGGACGTGGTGGATCGTATCAATAAGATCCCCACCGGATCCGGCGGCATGTTTGTGTCGGACGTTCCGAAAACGCTTATCACTATAAACACGATCACGGTCGAGCCCCCCGCTCCTCCGACCGTAGTCGCCTCTGCGAAACCGGAGCCCAAAGCCGCTACGAAAAAAACGTCCAAGCGGAAAGCAAAAAAGAAACCTGCCTCCGCTCCTGTAACCGCCGAGGTCAAAGCAAAGAAAGTCGCCGAGGTACAGGTTGCCAAACCGAAGTAAGAAACTGTTTTCAAAGCGTCGCGAGCGCAGGCAGAACGCGGCGGGCGAGGCCGAGAAACCGGAGTGTACACGGCAGTTGACCGCTACGCGGCCCCGGATTTTGAGGCCGAGCGCAACAAAGTTATGTCAAGCGCAGCAGCTTTGAAAACAGTTTTGTTTATCTCCGATCTGCACCTCAGCCCAGAACGGCCGGCGATTACCGAGTTGTTTCTGAACTATATCGGCGGGGAAGCACGCCGCGCCCAGGCATTGTATATTCTCGGCGATCTGTTCGAGGTCTGGCTGGGCGACGATGACAACCAGCCTGAGCATCAGCGTATCATCGCCGCACTGCGCGACCTGAGAGATAGCGGTACAGAGGTTTATCTCATGCACGGCAATCGTGATTTCTTGCTCGGCGAGGATTTTGCGTCCGCCAGTGGTTGCCGGTTATTGCCCGAGACGTGCGTGATAGATCTCGCGGACACCCCTACGCTACTCATGCACGGCGACACCCTCTGTACCGACGATATTGACTATCAAAAATTCCGTCAAACGGTACGCAATCCGCAGTGGCAAAAACAGTTTTTATCTCTGCCTTTTGCCAAACGTGTGAGGCTCGCTCAAGGCATGCGAGCCGAGAGCCGGCTGCAAACCAGCATCAAGCCCGACTACATCATGGATGTGAATCATCAGGCCGTCGAACAGGCCATGCTCGATCACAAGGTCCTGCGCTTGATACACGGCCACACGCATCGGCCGGCGGTGCACAACTTTCATCTCAACGGCCAACCTGCGCAGCGCATCGTGCTAGGCGACTGGTACGAGCAAGGCAGTGCGCTGTGGTGCGATGCCGAAGGTTGCCGCACCCAACACCTGTCGCATGTCTAAGAGCATGTCCACAAATAGTTCCCCTGTGTCCCTTGCGCTAAAAAGCTTCACCGCGGAGGGCGCGGAGGAGAACCAAACCATTCTTGATGGGTATTCCTCTGCGTCCTCTGCGGTAAATTATTTATGGATAAGTTCTAATTAAACATGGCTGACCTCCGGCAACAAGCCGTCACAGAATTGGAGACCGTGCGCGACTTCATCCGCTGGGGCGCAAGCCGGTTCAACGCAGCGGAGCTGTTTTTTGGCCACGGTACCGACAATGCCATAGACGAAGCCGCCCATCTCGTGCTGCATGCGCTGCATCTGCCGCCTGTGGTTCCCGCCGACTTCTATCAGGCGCGACTCACTCAAACCGAAAAAGAGGCCGTCGTCACGCTGTTGCTGCGCCGCATCCAGGAACGCAAACCCGCAGCGTATTTGACCCACGAAGCCTGGTTTGCGGGCTTACGTTTTTATGTAGACGAGCGTGTGCTGGTGCCCCGCTCTCCTATCGCTGAACTCGTCGAAAATCACTTCGAACCCTGGCTAGGCGACGCCCCGGCACATCGTATACTGGATTTGTGCACCGGCAGCGGTTGCATCGCTATTGCCTGCGCTCATGCCTTTCCAGAAGCGGAGGTGGATGCCTCCGACATTTCAACCGAAGCCCTTGAAGTCGCCAGCACCAATATCTCGCGCTATAATCTGGAGGGCCGCGTGCACGCCATTTACTCCGACCTGTTCAGCGTCTTGCAAGGTAGAAAATATGACATCATCGTAAGCAACCCGCCCTACGTTGACGCCGCCGATATGGCGGCGCTGCCTGCGGAGTTTCGCCACGAACCGCCATTGGGTCTTGAGGCCGGGCAGGACGGGCTGGGCATCGTGCGGCGCATCCTGCAGGAGGCTCCGCAACATCTCAATCCTCACGGACTGTTAGTGGTTGAAGTGGGCAACAGCGAGCATGCGCTGATTCAGTCACGACCCGACCTCCCCTTTGTCTGGCCGGAGTTCACGCGCGGCGGCGGCGGCGTCTTTATCCTGACACGCGAACAACTTATGAGCTGAGCACGCTCATCGGCGCACCGGGCGCTTGGCCAATTTACGCTGCAGCGTGCGCCGGTGCATGCCGAGGCTGCGCGCCGCGGCGGAAATATTTCCCTGGCAGTCCATGAGCACCCGTTGCAGGTGCTCCCACTCGAGGCGCTCGACCGACAGGGGCTTGCTCTCAATCGGTGCACGACTGTCGCCGATCTCACGCTCCAGCGCCGCAACGATCTCGTCGGCGTCGGCCGGTTTGGCGAGATAATGCATGGCGCCGAGTTTGATCGCCTCCACCGCCGTGGCGATACTGGCGTAGCCGGTAAGCACCAGTATTTTAATGTCCCCGTTTAACGACTTGAGCCGGCCGATCAATGATAGACCCGACTCACCCGGCATTCTGAGATCTATCACGGCATAAGCAGGGACCTGCTTGCACACGAGTTGTAGGGCCTCCGTAACGTTGTGCGCCATGCTCACGTCAAATCCATGTTTGCCCAGCGCCACAGCCAATACTTTGCAGAAAATCACATCATCGTCTACCAATAATAGACTTGAGGCAGTTGCAAGCATGGTCAGGCCGTCGCGAGCAGCTTCGCCAGGGGTAATAAGATCTGCGTGCAGGCGCCGCCGCCTTCACGATTACGCAGCTGCACGGCGCCGCCGAAACGGTTTAACGACGCTTGCGCCAGAAACAAGCCGAGCCCCATTCCCTGACCGGGCTGTTTGGTGGTAAAGAAAGGCTTGCCGGCTTCGCGTTCCGCCTGCGGGGAGAGACCCGAACCTCGATCATAAATCTCGAGACACAACTCCTCCGCATCCCACCGTCCGACCAGCTCAACGTCGTCGCCGGAGGCGTCCGCCGCATTATTCAATAGACTCAATATCGCCTGGCTCAAGCCCTGTTCCGCAACGATCCGCGGTGTGGGCTCCGTACCCTGCAAACGGCAGCGCAATTGGGCCCCGGGACGCATCCTGCGCCATTGCGCCAGCAGATCCTGCAAATAACTGTCGAGGGCAAGCGTGTAACCCGATTCGGCGCGCGCCTGGCCGGTTGAGGACAACATCTGGGTCAGGATATTTTTGCAGCGATCCACCTGGTCACGCAAGATTCCCAACCGCTCGACCAGCTCCGCACGATCGGAGTAGTCGTTTTGCAAGTCTTTGGCGACGATCGCCATGGTGCCAAGCGGCGTACTTATTTCGTGAGCCGCACCTATGGCCAGGGCGCCCAACGCCACCAGGCGCTCGTCGCGCAGGGCGGCCTCTTTCAACTCGGCAATGGCTCGTTCATTCTCGCGCAGCGTATTCCCCATGCGCACCACAAAGTAGGCGATCAGCGCGACGCTCAACACGAAGCCGAACCACATACCCCACGCCTGGGGATTAAACGTCCCTGTGTAGGTGATGTGAAAGTGGGGCAACGGGATATAGACAAACATCAACACGCTGTAACAGGCAACGATCACTATCGCTACGGCCGCCGTGTGAAGTAAAGGGAGCGTGGCGGCGGCAATAGTCAGCGGCAACAGGTACAGCAACACAAAGGGATTCGTCGCACCCCCCGCAAAATACAACAACGTGGTGAGTGCCAGGACATCCACCAGCAAATGTATGAGCAGCTCCGTTTCTTTAACCGGCCACTCTAAGCGGAGGCGCAACCAGCTTGCCAGGTTCAACAGCACCAAGACCGAGATGATCTCAGTCACCGGTAAGGGCATGCCCAGGCCATGCGCAACGACTATGACGGCCAGGGTCTGACCGGTTATCGCAATATTTTTCAGCACCAGTAAGCGCCGTAAGTTCAAGCCTCCCGGCGCCGGGGTGAACAATCCAGCCATTACTGCATCACCTCATCATTTCGTGAACATTGTAGTGATCGGCAATAGCGCCGTCCTGCGGCAAATTGTCGCGCGGCATCATGCCACATTCCACTGCGAGGAATTTATCGCTATCTTAAGCCACTAGTGTCCGGTTAAAAA
>JAMDBH010000019.1 GCA_023487615.1 Gammaproteobacteria bacterium | reverse complement strand
ACGCCGGCAAGGTGAGACTGCTCAGCAACCTTGATATCAGATCAAAGCCATCGGGCGTGGGTGCTGATTTGACCGGCGGCGCGGCGGGTGTCGCAACGGGCGGCTCGATGGGTGAGACGCTAGAAGCGGTGAGGGGTGAGACGTCATCGCTCCTGCCGAACAATCTGCCAAACAGTCCTGCCTTGGGTGTGTCAGTGCGCTGTTCTGTCTTGCGGCCTTCGGAGATTTCTTCTGAACCTTCCGAGGCCGCCAGTGTAAGGGCCTCGCGCACCAGTTCGGCAAAATCCTTGGGCAACGTCTTGTCGTTTTTTGCACCCTTGTCGCCCAGGCGCATACGCAGCGCCTTGACCTTTCTGCCCATGCCGCGCGGGAAACTGAGCGCGTCGAGCAGATCGAGCAAGACCTCGCCGGGCTCGGGGCCGGATCTTTTGCCGGCGCCGCCCTGCCGGTCCTGCCGCAATACCGCATCGCCGAGGCGTTCGATAAGGTTCTTTAACCCCAGACTATCGCGGCCGTCGCGGATCGCGTTACGCAGGGTTTCTATTTGCTGATTGAGATCGGGGTCGCTACTGCTCGCCACCATCGTGAGGCGGGTGATGCAGCGCCGTAGCAGCCCTTCAACTTCAGACCATTGTTTTTCCTTACGCTCGACCTGCCCCAGGCTGTCGTAATACTTCTGCTTCCAGCGGGCAATACTTTCAATCTCTTCGGCCACTACTACCCCCTAGCAAGCACCCAAGCTTATACTTTCTGGAAGGCTCACCTCAACAGAGATCGGCAGGTGATCGGATAAGTTGGAATGCAGCACCCGTGGGTTGCTGACCTCCAGAGACGGCGTAACCAGGATGTGATCCAGATTCCGTTGCGGCCGCCAACTGGGAAAGGTCTTGACCCGGTATTCCGGTTCGCGCAGGTGTGTACGCTTGAAAAGGATTTCCATCTCGCGGCTGTGCAACTGGCAATTCAGATCACCCATCAACACCACGTGCTCGTGCTCATTGACCAATCCGCCGATGTACTCAAGCTGCAACAGGCGGGCCCGTTTGCCGAGGGCGAGGTGCACATGAAACACAATCAATTCTTCACCCGGACTGCCGTAGCGGGCCATCATGACACCGCGCCCCGGAATGAAGCCCGGCAACTTGTGTTCGGCCACCGCGCTGGGGCGGAAGCGGCTGAGCAGGACATTGCTGTGCTGCGCGAACTGACCCAGGTCACGGTTGGTTTGACAATACCAATAGGGGAAATGCCCCCGGCCGGCCAGATATTCGGCCTGATTCACAAACCCGCTGCGCAGACTGCCGGCATCCACTTCTTGCAGGGCGACGATGTCGAACTCGCTGATGAGATGGGCGATCTTGTCCAGATTGCCGAGACTCTGCGCATGAGGCAGGACATGCCTCCAGCTCTGTGTGACATAGTGATGCGGACGCGTGGTCGCCATACCCGCCTGAATGTTGTAACTCAGCAGGCGCAGTTGCGACCGCAGTCCTTTATGCGTCTGCGGCGCCATAGCAGTCTGGCTCATAGCGGACAAATCATCTCACCCAGTTTTTCAGCGAGTTTGAGATTTTCTTTGTAGTCTACAGGACAATCTATAATACTCACTGTGTTATCGGAAATCGCCCGTTTCAAGGTCGGTAATAACTCGCTCGCCTGTTCAATGCGGTAACCCTTGGCGCCGAAGGCCTCGGCATATTTGACGAAATCCGGATTACCGAAACGTACATGGGATTCGCGCCCGAAACAATTCATTTGCTTCCACTGGATGAGGCCGTAGGCGTTGTCCGTCCAGACCAAGACCACGATCGGCGCCTTGATGCGTATAGCGGTTTCGATCTCCTGTGAATTCATGAGAAATCCCGCATCACCGGTGACCGCCACTACCGCGCGGCCGGGCCGCGCGAGGCTGGCGGCGATGGCGCCCGGCACCGCGATACCCATGCTCGCAAAACCGTTGGAGATGATGCAGGTATTAGGATATTCGCAACGAAACATGCGCGCCATCCACATTTTATGCGCGCCCACGTCACAGACCACGATGTCCTCCAGCCCCAACGCGGTGCGCAGATCCCAGATGATCTTTTGCGGCTTGAGCGGGAAATCGTTATCGTTGCTGTGCAGCGCCATCTCTTCCTTGAGCGCGCTGCGCAGATCACGCAATTGATGTCCCGTATGGGGTGTGGTGAGCGCCGCGATTCGCGACAGGCTCAATTTGATATCTCCCACCACTCCGACCTCGACGATGTAACTCGCATCCACCTCGGCGGGCGACATGTCAATGTGGATGATCTTACGGTCACGGGTCGGGTGCCAGAGGTAGGGATGATATTCGACCAGGTCGTAACCCACGCAGATGATGACATCGGCCTCCTCGAAACCGGCGCTTACATAATCGCGCGCCTGCAGGCCGGCGCTGCCGAGCGCCATGGGATGCTTGAAGGGGATCACCCCCTTGGCCAAGGGTGCAAAAAACGACAAGACGTTGAGCCGGCCGGCGAAGTCGGCGAGTTCACGCGAGGCGCCCGCGCGCACCACGCCGTTACCGGCCAGGATGATCGGGTTGCGCGCCGCGGAGATGACCGCGGCGGCCTCATGCAACCGGCCGGCGGGGGGCTCCGGCGGCGTCGCCGCCTGACACCGTAGCGGCGTTTCTGCCACCTCCAATGCGGCGACATTCTCGGGAAATTCAATAAAACAGGCGCCCATCTTCTCCGCCTGAGCAAGCTTGAAGGCCTTGCGCACCACCTCCGGAATGATCCCGGGTTCCAGGATCTGGGTGGCGTATTTGGTGATCGGCTGAAACATATTCACCAGATCCAACACCTGATGCGATTCCTTGTGCAGCCGGGTAGTGCTGGCCTGGCCGGCGATGGCCACCAGCGGCGCGCGATCCATATTGGCGTCGGCCACGCCGGTGATCAGGTTGGTCGCCCCGGGCCCCAGAGTAGAGAAACACACGCCGGCCTTGCCGGTCAGCCGTCCGTACACGTCGGCCATAAAGGCCGCGCCCTGCTCATGACGGGTGGTGATAAACTTGACGGGGGAATCCAGCAGGGCGTCCATGACCGCGAGATTCTCCTCGCCGGGGATGCCGAAGATGTATTCCACGCCTTCATTCTCTATACATCTGACAAACAGTTCGGCGGCTTTCATGGTGTGGTTTTATGTTGTGTCGCGGGACGGGTTGTTCGTTTGCCGCAGAGTCTTTATGCTATATTTAATAAGAATTAAGGAGCCTAGCCATGACCTCGGAACAAATCGCCCTCAGTCAATTTCTCAACCAGCAATACCTATGCGAGTCCCTTACCCTCAAGGAGGTCAACATCCTGCTCGATTATACCGAGCTGGTGAGCTTTCACAAGAAAGACATTATCGCGAACATCGGTGAAGTGGGCGAGGCGCTATATTTCGTCGTCAAAGGCGAGGCGGCGCTGATGTATGACGAGGGTGGCGAAGAGATCGAGGTCGGCCGGATGAAGGAAGGCGAGCTGATGGGCGAGATGTCGTTCTTCGACCGCAAGCCGCGCCTGGTACGGATGCGCGCGATGAGTGAAGACACGCAGGTGCTCAAGCTCCCTCGCGCCAAATATCAACGGCTACGGGTAGAGCACCCCTTCATAGCCGTGAATCTCCTAGAACACGCCATCATCAGTCTGGATCATTTGATCCGCCGCGTCAGCATGGATTTGGCGACGTTTGCGAAGTATATCTACGGCGCAGGACCTAAGTGAGGCTAGGGGTTAGGGACTAGGGATGAGGTGTTACGCCTCACTCCTCACTCCTCACTCCTCACTCCTTACCCCCTCACAATCTTTTACCCCTCACTCCTCCCCCATGCCGCCACACTTTCCTGCCGCGCGCTTTATATCCGGCGCTCACACGCTCGCCCAGGCGCCTCCCGATACCGGGAAAGAGATCGCCTTTGCGGGCCGTTCCAATGCGGGTAAATCGAGCGCCATTAACGCACTCACCGGGATACAGTCGCTGGCGCGTGTCAGCAAAACCCCCGGCCGCACCCAGCAGCTTAATTTTTTTGAACTAGGGCCGCAGCGCCGCCTGGTGGACCTCCCCGGCTATGGTTATGCAAAGGCCCCGGAGCACAGCCGGCATCACTGGAAACATACCCTGGAGCAGTACTTGGCAACCCGGCAATCGCTGTGCGGCCTGGTGCTCATCATGGACATCCGCCACCCCATGACCCCGGCGGATATAAAGCGCGCGGCAGGAA
>JAMDBH010000026.1 GCA_023487615.1 Gammaproteobacteria bacterium | reverse complement strand
TTTGTCAGTTGCTGGACGCTGCGGCGTATGCTGCGTTTATTGCCGCAGAGGCCCATTGAGCAATCATGCCGTTTATCCCGCACACCACAAAAGATATTGAAGAAATGCTCGCGGCCGTAGGGGCCTCGCGCATTGAGGATTTGTTTGATGAAATCCCCGCCGGACTGCGCAATGAGCAGTTTACGCAGATCCCGGCGCGCATAAGTGAAATGGACGTCACGCGACTCATGAGCGAGCGGGCGGCGCAGGACGGAAAGCCGCTGTGCTTCATCGGGGCGGGGGCTTATGAGCACCACATCCCCGCGGCGGTTTGGGAGATCACCACCCGAGGCGAGTTTTACTCCGCGTATACGCCTTACCAGGCCGAGGCGAGCCAAGGCACGCTGCAATTGTTGTATGAATATCAGACCATGATGGCGTCGCTCACCGCTATGGAGGTCTCCAACGCCTCGCTCTACGACGGCGCCTCGGCGCTGGCCGAGGCGGTGCTGATGGCGGTGCGCGCACACGGTAAATCGAGGCGCATCTTAATCCCCGCGACGGTTCATCCGGTGTATCGCAAGGTCGTGCACAGCATCGTCAGGAATCAGAACATCGAGCTGCTCGAAATACCGTACTGCGCGGGCGAAGGCCACACCGTGCCGGAATCGCTGGAGCAATACAAAGGTGCAGACTTCGCGGCGCTGGTAATTCCCCAACCCAACTTTTTCGGTGTGCGGGATAAACGGCATGATTGCTCAATGGGCCTCTGCGGCAATAAACGCAGCATACGCCGCAGCGTCCAGCAACTGATTCAATTCCGTGGGATTAGCGGGTTTGATGCGAAACATCCAGGCCTGACCATAGGCGTCCTGATTGACGAGCTCGGGATTATCGCTGAGTGTGCCGTTGGCCTCGATGATCTCACCGCTGATTGGGCAGTATATATCCGATGCCGCCTTCACCGATTCCACCACCGCGCACGCCTCACCGGCCTTGGCCTTGCGCCCGGCTCGTGGAAGCTCCACGTAGACCACGTCACCCAGTAAGTCCTGCGCGTGATCGCTGATGCCGACGGTCACCGTGCCGTCCTGGTTTGACTGCACCCACTCGTGTGTCTTGGTGTATTTGAGAGTATTTGGTATGTTGCTCATTGTTTCACCTCATTATAGGACAACGACAGCTCGCCCATTTCTTACAAATGGCGGTTTCACTATGGTCGCGGGAACCCACTTGCCGCGAATATCCACCTCACAACTCGTACCCGTCGCGGCGGGCACACGCGCCAGCGCAATCGCTTTACCCAGGGTCGGCGAATAACCGCCGCTGGTAATTTCGCCTTCGCCAATTCCCGATACCCGCACCTTGAGATGGTTGCGCAGCACGCCCTTGTCGCTCAACACCAACCCCACCAGTTTGCGTTTCACGCCAGCGTTCTTTTGCCGCTCGAGCGCCGCACGTCCGATAAAATCGCGCGTTGCGGGTTCCCAGGCGACCGTCCACTCCAAGCCGCACTCCAATGGCGTAATGGTTTCATCCATGTCCGTGCCGTAAAGATTCATGCCCGCCTCTAATCGCAATGTGTCGCGTGCACCCAAACCGGCGGGCTTCACGCCTTTACCAAGCAGCGCGCGCCACATCGCGACAGCGTCCTTGCCCGGCAACAATATTTCAAAACCATCCTCGCCGGTGTAACCGGTGCGTCCCACAAAAATATCGCCGCTGCTTGCGGCATAAAACGGTTTGAGTTGTGCGGCCTGTTCGCGTAGTGTCGCATCCAGAACTTCATGGACGCGCTCACGCGCCTTAGGCCCTTGCACGGCGATCATGGCAAGCTCCGGGCGCTCGGTGACCGTGACCTCAAATGAAGCCGCTTGTTTCTTGATCCAGACCAAATCCTTTGCGCGAGTTGCGGCGTTCACCACGATGCGGAACCAGTTCTCGGTCATGAAGTACACGATGAGATCGTCAATCACGCCGCCCTGCTCGTTCAGCATGCAGGTGTAGAGCGCCTGCTGCGGCTTGAGTTTATCCACATTATTGGCGATCAGCCGGTGCAGAAAGGCGCGCACCCCGGCGCCGCGCAGATCCACGATGGTCATGTGCGAGACATCGAACATGCCCGCGTCGCGCCGCACCTGGTGATGCTCTTCAAGCTGCGAGCCGTAATGGATGGGCATGTCCCAGCCGGCGAAATCCACGATCTTCGCACCTGCGGCAAGATGCTCGTTATAGAGTGGCGTGATATGTCCCATGCGTCCTTCCAATAAAAAAGGCGATGCGTGTACGACTGCTCGCACACTCATCGCCCCTCTGTCCTGTTACCTGAGAGTTTTATCCCCTTCGGTGCCCGGCAACACACATCGAGTCGTATCGCCGGATCTCTCCAGAATTTATATTACCCTGAGGTCCTTTTGCCTGAGCGTTTCCGGGCGGTTGCGCCTTCGGCGCCCCGTCATGTCTTTCTATGACGGGGGCTCTCCCACAGGGTAAACATCAGCGCCTACTATACTATGGAGGGCCGGGGTCTACTAGAAAATAGTGAGGGGTGAGGAGTTAGGCGTGAGACGTAAAAAAGGCTGTCACGCTGCCGAAGCTGCGTGCCCCCCCCTCACCCCTCACTCCTCACCCCTCACGCCTCACTATTTTCTAACGCCTCACCAGCAGAATGACCGGCAACAAGCCCACCAGCACCAGGGTCAAGGCCGGCAGTGCGGCGCGCTGCCATTCGCCCTCCGAGGTCAGCTCGAAGATGCGGATGGCGAGCGTATCCCAATCGAACGGGCGCAACAGCAAGGTGGCGGGAAGTTCCTTCATGACCTCTACAAACACCAGCAGGGCCGCGCTCAAGAGTCCGGGGCGCAGGATCGGCAGGTACACGCGCCACAGCAGCTCCCTATGGCTCGCGCCCAGGCTGCGCGCGGCCTGCTGCAGCGACGGCTTGATGCGCTCCAGGGCGCTCTCGACCGGGCCGTGGGCGACCGCCAGAAAACGCACCAGGTAGGCAAACAACAGGGCCACTACGCTGCTGCTCAACAGCAAGCCGGTGGAAACACCAAAGACAGTTTGTACGAACGCATCCACCTGCCGGTCCAGCCGGGTGAAGGTCAACATGATGCCCACCGCCAGCACCGCGCCCGGTAAGGCGTAACCCAGCGTCGCCAGCCGCGTGACTGCCCGCATCAGGCGGCCCGGCCATTGTTTGCGCACGTAGGCAAGCAGCACGGCTGCCGCCACTGTGAACAGCGCGGCCAGCAGGCCGAGACTCACCGTGTGGCTGACAAATTCGACATAACCTGCATCCAGATCCTCAATCCCCGCGCTCACCAGCCAGAAAACGAGCTGTCCGACCGGGATGAAAAAGGCAAGCGCCAGGACTGACAACGCGAAGCCGCACGCCCCAGCGGCGCGCAGCCCTGTCAGGCGGTGACGATGACCCTGTACCGGTTTGCCGGCCGCATAATAGCGCGACTGGCCGCGCCAGTGCCGCTCGGCATACAAGGCCACCGCCACAAACAGCAGTAGCAGGGTGGACAACTGAGCGGCCGCACCCAGATTGAACAGGCCGAACCACGCCTTGTAGATCGCCGTGGTAAACGTATCGTAATTAAAGATGGTGACCGCGCCGAAATCGGCGAGCGTTTCCATCAGCGCCAGGGCGACGCCGGCGGCGATGGCCGGCCGCGCCATCGGCAGAGCAATGCGTACAAACGCCGCTCGGGGGCTTAAACCCAGGCTGCGACCGGCCTCCATCAATGTGCGTCCCTGGCTCAGGAAGGCGCTGCGCGCCAGCATGTACACATAAGGATATAGGGCGAGGATCATCACCGCGATCACGCCGCCCTCTGAGCGGATACGCGGGAACCAATAGCCGTTCTGGCTGAATACCGCACGCAACGCCGTCTGCACCGGGCCGCTGAAATCCAGCAGGCCCACCGCCACAAAGGCCATCACGTAGGCCGGGATGCCGAGCGGCAGCATCAAGGCCCACTCAAAGACGCGCCGGCCCGGGAACTCATACATCACGGTCAGCCAGGCGAGCCCCACACCCAGCACCAACACACCCGCCCCCACACCCAATAGCAACACCAGGGTGTTACGCAGCAATTCACCCAGCACCGTGTCCGCGAGATGCCGCCACACCTCGCTGCTCGGCGTGAGCCAGGCGGGCAGCAGCATCAAGACCGGAATGCTCACCAGCACGGCGATCAACAGGGCGGCGAGCCTCCACCACCCGCCGTCCGAAACGCTCCAGGCCGGACGCATGGCCTGTGTGTCCACACTACCGGGATAAAACATGGCGGGGCCGTTGCTTAAACGTTACTTATATCCCGCCCTATCCATCAGCATCACCGCCTTGGCCTGCAGCTTGCCTGCCTCGGAGACGTTGACCGTGTCGTGCTTGAACTCGCCCCAGGAGGCCACCAG
>JAMDBH010000096.1 GCA_023487615.1 Gammaproteobacteria bacterium | reverse complement strand
GAACCCGTCCCCGGCCCCTGCCCCAAGTGCCAGTGGCCGATCTTGACGATCAAGACCACCAAACGCCGCGGCACCGAAAAGGTTTGTCCGCAGAAAGAGTGCGGGTATGCGGAGGCGTATGAGGTGGAAGATTCAGCGGAAGTAGTTGCTAGTTAGTCAGGTTACTTACCCCAGATATCCCGGTCGAAACCCCATCCATTTCCTTTTGAGTAAGAGTGACGCCGAGGCGGTTCTAACCGAAATCCTTGATGTTAATTGGGCATTCGCCCAATGAAGTTTTTGAGTGCATTCGCCCACAAAATTCATAGCCTAACCCAGTAGTTTGGAAGCGGCTTAAGCCGCCAGGCGGAGCCGACATCTTTATCTGAAACCAAGATCGTGTCGCCTACATCGACGGTAATTTTTGCACTTATAATTGCCAGTCTGACATAGTGTTCTGTAGAGTTGACGAACGACCCAGATAAGCCGCAAAGGAGGGCCCATGTTTGAGGGACAAACTATCTTAAAGCAGATCCTATCGGTCTTTGAATACGAGCCGTGCATCAATCTACACAGATATCCTATCCACGTAAGCTGTCGCGATAGTACCGTGATTTTGGAAGGAGAGGTTGGCAACATCGCCGCAAAGAAGCTGGCCCTGAAGCTGGCCGCCGCGGTGGAGGGCGTGCATAGTCTGGTCGACAAGCTGCATGTGATCCCCACCGAACGCAAGGGTGATGGCGCCATCCGTGACACCGTGTGTAGTTTCCTCCTCGGAGAACCGGTTTTACAAAACTGTAGTCTGAGGGCGCTCTCGAAAGGGTTAGTAGAAACTCTCAGAGAGGTTACCGGCGACCCCTCCGGCGCCATCGAGATTTCAGTGGCAGACGGCGTGGTCACGCTGGCCGGGCGGGTGATCAGCCTTTCGCACAAACGCCTGGCAGGGGTGCTGGCATGGTGGGCGCCAGGCTGCCGTGACGTGGTTAACAGATTAGAAGTGGCGCCGCCCGAGCAAGACAGTGACGATGAAATCGGCGATGCACTGCGTCTGGCGCTGGAGAAGGACCCGCTGGTGCATGCTGACCAGATCCGTGTCAGCGTTCGCAACCGGGTAGTGACACTGGAAGGTTATGTGGTAACGAAGGAAGAGATGAAAATGGCGGAATGGGATGCCTGGTATCTGTTCGGTGTGGAGGAGGTCGTCAACAACATCGACGTACAGAAATGACGCAGGGGTTTGCAGTTAAATTTCTTTAAAATCTTTGGTAAACGCCAAGACCGCCGGGCCATGCTTTAAACCCGATTATCCCTTGCGGCAAGGATTCGTGAATGCCGATTACCAGCGCGCCGCCGATCTCCAGACGGTCTCTGAGTTTGCGTAGAATCTCCTGCTGCGGGGCAACATCAAAATACGTCAATGCGCTGTTGCGGCACAAGATGAGATGAAACAGGTTCTGCGGCATGGTCGTGCGCAGGTCCTGATGCGCGAACTCAACCATCTTGCGATATTCACTCCGCACACAGAATGTGTTCGCTGATCGTGTGAACGCCTGCGTGAGCCAATCTTGCGGAAACTCTTTCAGGCTGCTGAAATCATAGCAGCCCTCTCTCGCCCGCTGCAGCACGTTTTCGTCAACGTCGGTGGCGAGTATCCGCATATCCAGGGTGGGGAAGCGCTCCATTAAACGCAGCCCCCAAAGGATCGCAAGCGTATAGGCCTCTTCCCCGGAGGCGCAACCGGCGCTCCAGCACTGTAACAGCAGCTTACCCGTGCCAGTTGCGCGGGCGGCGAGTTCCGGCAACACTTGCCGCTCAAGATGTTCAAACACCCCTCTATCACGATAAAACCGCGAGATCGTAATGTGGCACAAATCATCCAATACCCGCCATTCTTCCGGATGATTTTTCAGATAAGAGCGATAAGCAACCGTGCCGGATAAATCCAGTTCCCTTAACCTTTGCCGCACACGCTTGCAGACCTGCGCCCGCACCTTTCGAAAGCCCTCCCAGCGCATCTGCAAACGGGGCAGTGACCACTGCAGGAACTCGATGCATTCGGAATCTTTCATCACGATGAAGGGGTTACTAAATGCTTTGCGCATTTATGATTATTTTGATTCATAACTTATGATGTGTCTCGTCTGTGAAGCAAAGTATACTGGTATCGGAGATTCGATGGCGGAAGTGGGCTATTGGCCATTTGATATTAGACAACACAGTAGCAGCATCACAAGGAGGTGCGGCATGAAAAACTGGAACATGATTGTCACTGCGGTGCCGGAACCCGGGCGTCAGCACCGCCTTTTGCAAGCACTCAACCGCCTTGGAGAATTTCACCCGTGTGAATTCAGAGACGTATGCCTAGGGCAAGTCGAAGACACTTCCCAGTTTCTAGAGGTGATCCTTCAAGCAAGCCAGACAGATGCGTCTTGGATTAAAAACCTTTCACGGGCAGTTCCCATTGAGCGCACCTTCCACTTCACGCCCGAAAGCCTCACAGAGCAATTGAAAGAGGCCGTAACACCTTTTCTGCAGCGCATGGTGGACGGCACGTTTCATGTGCGTCTGGAGCGGCGTGGGCTGACGGGGCAGGTCATGAGTCAACAGGTGGAACGCGACGTGGCCGACCATCTACATGCACTGGCTCGCAGTCAAGGCAGGCAGTTACAAACCTCATTCGAGAATCCTGACTACATCGTGGCGGCGGAAACTATAGGATACGAATGTGGCGTCACACTGTTAAGCCGGGAGCTGCGCGAGCGTTACCCGTTTGCGCACCCCCGCTAGCGCAACGAGAGTTGAACCGTTAAGGAAGCTCTGACTTAACCAGAGGTTCCTTAAACCATCCTGGCTGCCATCGCCTCATCCACCGCCCCGCGCGTGAGATGCGGCGCAAACAGTTCGATGAAGGCATACAAATAGCCCCTCAGATACGTGCCGCGGCGCACCGCTATGTTCGTGGTGCTGGTCTCGAACAGATGCGCGGCGTCCAGCATACGCAGATTTTTATCGCGCTCCGGTTCAAAAGCCATTTTGGCGAGCAGGCCCACGCCCAGCCCCACCTCCACATAGGTCTTGATGACATCCGAGTCGAGCGCGGTGAGCACCACGTTGGGCTTCAAGCCGCGCGCCTCGAAGGCCTTGTTGATGAGCGAGCGGCCGGCGAAGGCAAAGTCGTAGGTCACGATGGGATAGCGCGCGAGGGCCTCCAGAGTGAGCGGCTTTTCCTGTAAAATAGGGTGATGGGGCGGCGCGACCACGCAACGGTTCCACTGATAGCAGGGCATCACCACCAACTCATGATGCGAGGCTAAGGCTTCGGTGGCAATGCCGACATCCGCCAAGCCGGACTCGACCATCTCGGCGATCTGGGTGGGGTTGCCCTGGTGGATGTGCAAATTGACCTGCGGATAGCGCTCGGTGAAGGCCTTGATGACCTTGGGCAGCACATATCGCGCCTGGGTATGGGTGGTGGCGATGGACAGGCTGCCGCCTTCCTCGTTGGTGAACTCGGTGCCGATCTGCTTGATGTTTTGCAGGTCGCGCAACACCTCTTTGGCCTGCGTAAGGATAATACGCCCCGGTGGGGTAATAGCAGTCAGCCGTTTGCCGCTGCGCTCGAAGATGCGTACTCCCAGCTCTTCTTCCAGGAGATGAATCTGTTTGCTCACCCCCGGTTGGGAGGTATGCAGGCTCTCGGCGGCCAGGGAAA
The DNA here is from genome assembly GCA_023487615.1 of Gammaproteobacteria bacterium. The sequence continues at coordinate 732 of JAMDBH010000096.1, read as the reverse complement.
TATTCAGGCCCTGGCGTTCGACCTCGCAAATGTACCGCAGTTGTTGTAGATTCATGGGCTTAATATAACTAAATAATATATATTTATACTATCATATTCTTTATTGAGTATATAAATCCTGCTATAGTTTGCCCCTACTTCCACAGTTACAGGGCTTACTTTAAAGCGCCGCGGGAACTCGTATGGATTGGGCCTATACCGTATCAGGTTTTGCAGTCGGCATGTTGGTCGGCCTCACGGGCGTGGGCGGCGGCTCGCTCATGACGCCGCTGCTGATCCTGTTCGGTATCCCGCCGGTCAAGGCGGTGGGCACGGATCTCTTGTTCGCCTGCATCACCAAGGTGGGTGGGGTGTGGGTACATGGCCGGCGCGGCACGATAGACTGGAAGATCGTCGGCCTGCTTGCGGCGGGCAGCTTGCCTGCATCGTTGTTGACTCTCTGGCTGCTCCAATACTTAAGTGCACAAGGCTGGAAGGTGGATGTGTTGATTGTGCCGCTGATTGGCGTGGCGGTGATCCTGACCGCGTTCGCGTTGATCTTTAAGGCGCAACTGCAACGCCACCCGTGGTTCAAGTCGCCGACCGCCGGCGCGAGCCTCTCCGTCTCTACGGTGGTGACGGGTGCGGTGTTGGGCACGCTCGTCACCCTCACCTCTATCGGCGCGGGAGCGATAGGCGTGGTGGCGTTATTTTTGTTGTATCCGCTGATACACACCACCAAAATCGTCGGTT
>JAMDBH010000078.1 GCA_023487615.1 Gammaproteobacteria bacterium | reverse complement strand
GAATGAGCAACTGACAAACGGGAACATCAAGGAGAGACAGTATGGCAACCATCACTCTGAAAGGCACTTCTATCCATACTAACGGTGAGCTTCCCAAGGTCGGCGCCAAGGCGCCGGACTTCAGTTTAGCGGACGCGAACCTCGACGATAAGACGCTGGCCGATTTCCGCGGCAAGAAGAAGCTACTCAACATCGTGCCCAGTTTGGATACGCCGGTGTGCGCGATGAGCACCAAAAAATTCAACGAGTACGCCAAGAATCGCAACGACACGGTGATGCTGATGATTTCCGCCGACCTGCCGTTCGCCATGAACCGTTTCTGCACCTCGGAAAACGCCAAAAATGTCGTCACGCTTTCCATGATGCGCGACCGCCATTTCGCCAAGGATTACGGCGTGCTGATCGAGGACGGACCACTGGCCGGCATCACGGCGCGCGCCGTGGTGGTGATTGATGAGAACGACAAGGTGAAATACACCCAACTCGTCCCGGAGATCGCCCAGGAGCCGGATTACGACAAGGCGATCGCGGCGTTGCAGTAAGCGCCTATAAGCAGCCTGGGCCGGGTTTTGCGCCCATTGCAATCAGGATTTTGCTGAGGGGGCAGAAGCCGGTGAATGCGGTTTGCAGCAGGTTGGCGCCGACGAAGGCGGTAAGCCAAAGCCAATAAGGCGAGTGAAGCTGAGACAGGATCAGGCTGATAAGAATAAAACTGCCGGCGAACGCCAGCACCATGCGGTCTGTGGTCATAGTCATAAGGAACCTCTGATTTATTTAGAGGTTCCGTGTGGTGCAGGGAGCGCCAGAGCTTCCACAAACGTTACCTCCATTCACAACAATACGCACAGGCGTCGTCAGGGTCAAGCACATGTTGATTTTTGAACATTCGCAGCAGGGCCGCATTAATTCCTCGCAGTCACCGTTCGACAAACCGGAAGCGACGGACATTCCGCAACATCTGCGCCGCGCGCGGCGCCCCTTGTTACCTGAAGTCTCCGAGATGCAGGCCGTGCGGCATTATACAAAGTTGTCGCAGAAAAATTTCTCGATAGACACGCACTTCTATCCGCTCGGCTCCTGCACCATGAAGTACAACCCGCGTGCATGCAACAAGCTTGCGTTGCTGCCGGGTTTCGTCAATCGTCACCCCCTGGCGCCGGAAAGATTCAGCCAGGGATTTTTGGCGTGCATGTACGAATTGCAGGAAATACTCAAGGACGTGACGGGCATGAAGGCGGTGTCGCTTACGCCGATGGCCGGAGCACAGGGTGAATTCGCGGGGGTGGCCATGATCCGCGCCTATCACGCTGCGCGCGGCGACACGGCGCGCAGCGAAATCCTGGCGCCCGACGCCGCGCACGGCACCAACCCCGCCACCGCCGCGATGTGCGGCTACACGGTGCGCGAGATTCCTACCGACGGCGATGGTGATATTGATCTTGAACAATTGCGCGCCGCGGTGGGGCCACATACGGCGGGCCTGATGCTCACCAACCCCTCGACACTGGGCGTGTTTGAAAAGGATATTCAACAGGTACAAAAAGTTGTGCATGATGCGGGCGGGCTGCTCTACTACGACGGCGCCAACCTCAACGCCATTCTCGGCAAGGTAAAGCCCGGCGACATGAGCTTCGACGTAATCCACATGAATCTGCACAAGACCTTCTCCACGCCGCACGGCGGCGGGGGGCCGGGCGCGGGGCCTGTGGGTGTGAATGATCGCTTGCTGCCGTTTCTTCCCATCCCCATCGTGGGCAAGGAAAAAGAAGGTGTTTACCGCTGGCTCACGGAAAAGGATTATCCGCAGAGCATCGGTCGTTTATCGGCACAGGCTGGCAACGCCGGCGTGCTGTTGCGTGCCTATGTATACGCGCGGCTGCTGGGCCGTGAAGGCATGCCCAGGGTAGCCGAGTTCGCCACGCTGAACGCCAATTACCTGATGGCGAAGTTGACCCGGCTCGGCTATCAGGCGGCCTATCCCAACCGGCGCGCAACGCACGAGTTCATTCTCACCCTGAAAAAACTCAAGGATGAAACCGGTGTGTCCACGATGGATGTCGCGAAACGTTTGCTCGATTACGGCTACCATGCGCCGACGACCTATTTTCCTTTGCTCGTACCGGAGTGTCTGCTGATCGAACCCACCGAGACCGAGACCAAAGAGGAACTGGATGGTTTTATTGCGGCGATGCAAAAGATACTCGCCGAGGCGCAGGCCACGCCCGAACAGGTGAAAGGGGCGCCCTACACCACACCGGTGCGCCGTCTGGATGATGTCAAGGCTGCACGCGAGTTGGATCTGGCGTGGCGGCCGTAGCGGGTTGCGTCTTGCCCTTCGCTCGCTGGGCATGATTAAGATGGCTGAGAAATTGTTGCGTACAAGCCGCCCAGGTGTACTTCAGGGCTGCCGCGCGGCAGCGTGCGGGATCGAGTGACAGTGCTTTAAGCGCCGCGTTCTGTAAATCCTCATCCAGATAACCGAACTCGCCGCTGACGATGATGTCGGCCGGCCCGCGCACCGGATAGGCGGCAACCGGCACGCCGCAGGCCAGCGCCTCGATCACCACCAGGCCGAAGGTGTCGGTGTGACTGGGGAAGACGAACACATCGGCCTGCGCGAGGTGCAGCGCGAGATCTTCGCCGGTCTTGAAACCGACAAAAATGACCTCAGGATAACGCTGCATCAGCTTTGACATGTCCGGCCCACCGCCGATAACGTACTTGGTGCCGGGCAGATCGAGTTTCAGAAAGGCCTCGATATTTTTTTCGACCGCGACGCGCCCAAGGTAACTAAAGACCGGACGTGGACACGTCAGTAACTTTTTTTCGCGTGGGCGAAATAATTCCGTATCCACGCCGCGCGACCAGATCACCAGATTCATAAAACCCTTTTCCGCCAACTCCTGTCTGAGCGCCTCGGTCGCCACCATGGTGTATTGTGCCGCGCCATGAAACCAGCGCTGAAAGGCGTATGTCAGCGCGAGCGGTATATGAAAACGCAGCTTCACATACTCTGGAAAGCGGGTGTGAAACGAAGTAGTGAATGGGAGGTTTTGTTTTAGACACCAAGCGCGCGCCGCCAGACCTAACGGGCCTTCAGTGGCGATGTGTACGGCATCCGCTTGGAAGGCGTTTAATAACTCGCGAACCTTTTTAGAGGGGGCAATGGCAAGCCGGATTTCGGAGTAAGTGGGACAGGGAATGGTCTTGAATTGATCCGGCGTGATAGTGATGACGTGGTGGCCGAGCTTTTCAAGCTCTTGTTTGGTTTTGAAGAGCGTCGTGACGACGCCGTTAATCTGTGGAAACCAGGCGTCGCTGACTAGAACTATTTTCATACTCTCCTTCCTTAAGTAAAAACACACTCTCTTCCGCCCAACGGATCACCGCCAGAGCGCCGTCGGGATGCTCCACCAGCGCGGTGCAGCTCTCCACCCAGTCGCCGTCATTGCAATACAGAACGCCGTCGAAGTCTTCGATCGTCGCTTTATGGATATGCCCGCAAATCACGCCGTGCAACTTGCGTTTCCTGGCCTCGTGCACCAGGGCTTCTTCGAACTTGCTGATATAGCTCACGGCGTTTTTCACCTTATATTTCAGATAAGCGGCGAGCGACCAATAAGGGAAACCGAATCTGCGGCGGAAGAAGTTGATGCCGCGGTTGGCGAACAATAGAAATTCGTACATCCCACTGCCAAGCTTGGCGAGCCACTTGCTGTATTTCACCACGCTATCGAATTCATCGCCGTGGATCACCAGCAGCCTGCGCCCGTCAGCCGTTTTGTGTACCGCCTCGGTGCAGATGCGCACCTTCCCAAAGGTGTGGCTCGCGTAGTCGCGAAACAATTCATCGTGGTTACCGGGGACATAAATGACCTTGGTGCCGTTGGCGGCCTTGTTCAGGATGGTCTGCACCACATCATTGTGCAGTTTGGGCCAGTACCAAAAGGTCTTCCCAGCCATAAAGCGAGCGGCGCCATGATGAAAAACAGAATGATTTCGACACGAAACGCTGCCTCATTACGCCAAGTGGCGCGCAATCCCGCAACGGAATAGTTAAAGGCCCGAACGAGGCGCTTGAATTCATTGGTTTGGTTGTGATTGGCCATGGGCGGACATGAATAGCTCGGGCAAGATAACAGTAGTTTACGATTCAAGCAACATTACAGTTTAGTGACGGTGCATCTCACAAATTTATTTAGTTTAAGACTCTATTTCATTGAATTGTAACATCTCTGCTACAAACTATCGTAAGTTCGGGAGCGTCAGGAGGAGCTCGGTATGACCACCCCGCTGCACTTTAGAGCCATTTGGATATCCGATGTCCACCTCGGCATCCGCGCCTGCAAGGCGGAATTTCTTCTCGATTTTCTCAAGCAGACCCAATCCGATTATCTGTATCTGGTCGGCGACGTGATTGATCTCTGGAGCATGAAGACCTTTTGGTACTGGCCCAAACTGCACAATGATGTGGTGCAGACCAT
>JAMDBH010000024.1 GCA_023487615.1 Gammaproteobacteria bacterium | reverse complement strand
AGATTTTGTCGCAGGATGCGCGCGCGCCCAGCGCGGTGTTTGCGGAACTACCCGAGACGGTGAACACGCCGGAGTTGAAACTGGAGATGATGGAGGGCGAGCATTTCAAGCTGATGGAACGCCTGCATAAGAGCGCGCACTTTCCGGGCGCCAAACTCACTACCATAGACGGCATACGCGCCGACTTTGCGGACGGCTGGGGTCTGGCACGTCCCTCCAACACCACCCCCACGGTGGTGATTCGCTTCGAGGCGGAAAATAAAGAAGCCCTGGCGCGCATTCAAAAACAGTTTCGTGATTTAATATTGAGCCTGGACCCCACTCTCACCTTGCCGTTTTGAAACCGCCATGAGCATCAATGCCCACAACATCGCCCATGTCTTGACCGAGGCGCTGCCGTACATCCAGCGCTTCAAGGGCAAGACCCTGGTCATCAAGTACGGCGGCAACGCCATGGTGGACGAGGTCCTGAAGAACGGCTTTGCGCGCGATGTGGTGCTGATGAAGCTGGTTGGCATCAACCCGGTGATCGTGCACGGCGGCGGGCCGCAGATCGGGAAGGTACTGGACCAGATCGGCAAGCAAAGCCGGTTTGTGGAGGGCCTGCGCGTCACCGACAGCGAGACCATGGACGTGGTGGAGATGGTGCTGGGCGGTTTGGTCAACAAGGACATCGTGAATCTCATCAATCGCCAGGGCGGCTCGGCGGTGGGTCTGTCCGGCAAGGACGGCGATTTGATCCGCGCCCGCAAGCTCACCCTGACCCGCAAGAGCCCCGAACTGGAGGCGCCGGAGATCATAGACCTGGGCCATGTCGGCGAGGTGGCCAGCTTCGATACCGCGGTGATCCACACCCTGACCGGCGGCGATTTCATCCCGGTAATTGCCCCGGTGGGCGTGGGCGAGGACGGGCTATCCTACAACATCAACGCCGATCTGGTGGCGGGCAAACTGGCCGAGGCGTTGCACGCCGAAAAGTTGATGCTGCTCACCAATACACCCGGTGTACTCGACAAGCAAGGCCATTTGTTGCCGCGCCTGAGCAGCGACGATGTCGCGGCGCTGATTGCCGACGGCACGATCTACGGCGGCATGCTGCCCAAGATCCGCTGCGCGCTGGACGCGGTAGCGGGTGGCGTGGGCGCGGCGCATATTCTCGATGGGCGCGTCGAGCACGCCGTGCTGCTGGAGATCTTTACCGACCAGGGCGTCGGCACGTTGATAAAATCGTAATAGCAGAATGGATCAGAAATCCTTACTAGACTTCTTCGCTACGACTCCAAAGCTGGCCGAGTTGTGCACCCAGAATGGCTGGCCCGACCCAGACAGTCTCAAGGTCAGCGTAATAGAGAACCAGCCCGATGAGGCGCTCTGCTCGGTGAGTTTTGATGAAGTAGTGATGGAAGGCTCCGGCTGCGAGGCCGGGCGTGTGCCCTGCTGGGGAAAGATTCGGCTGAAGCTCACTCCAGAGGGCAGTGTCGCCACAGCCGAGATTGAAAGTGGCAAATCTCAAAATACTTAATACCCTCGGCAACCTCATTGCCAACGATCAATTGGCGGTCATGGGTGAGAACATCCCCTATACCCTCCGTCGCGTCCCCCGTCGCCGCCGTCTGAGTCTCCACGTCAGTGACGATGCAGAAGTCATCGTGCGGATACCGTTGCGTGCCAGCCTGCGCGAAGCGCGGGAGTTTGTGCACAGCCATGCCCCGTGGGTGGCGAAGCGGCTTGCGCTGGTGCGAGCTCAACTTGCCCGGCGCCGCCCCCTGGAGGAGGCCTCCCGCCTTCCCCTGCTCGATACCGAGCTCACGCTGCGCCTGCATCACGCAGCACATGGCCGCGTCGACCGCCACGATGAGGCGCTGCATGTACACAGCCCATGTCACGAGCGCGCGGGCATCGTGCGTTTACTTGAGATCTGGTACCGGAATGAGGCGCAGACTTACATGGCGGGGCGGCTGGCGTTACTCGCTGAAAAGACAGGCCTGTATCCCAAGAGGATCACCATACGCGGCCAAAAGACCTGCTGGGGGAGCTGTTCTGCGCGTGGCACGATCAGTCTCAACTGGCGTCTCATGCTCGCGCCGGCGGTGCTGGTGGATTATGTGCTGACGCACGAACTCTGCCACCTGCGCCACCTCAATCATTCAGCGGCATTTTGGGACTTGGTGGAAGGTTTGGACCCTGACTGCCACGCCCATCGGGTTGCGTTGCGTCGCTTACAGCCCAGCCTGGTGCTGTAATCCTAACTTTCGTAACTCGCTCTACGATAAAATAAATCACCGCAGAGAGCGCAGAGAAGAAGCAAAGCCGCGTTGTTCCTCTGCGTCCTCTGCGGTAAATAAAGCCAGGAGTCAGCTTGCTATGAGCAGAATCAGGGAACTTGGGCCCTAGGCTGCATTTGTTGATATTGCCGCAGGTCTTCTTCCGCCGTCTTACGGACTAGATCCTGTTCCTTGCGCTTGGCCTGAATCAGGGCATCATATTGAGTTTCCTGAGTCTGAGTCGTCTTGATGTCGTCTTGCAGTTTTGCGGGCACGGGCTTATTCGCCGCTTGCAGGGCGCTTGCCCTGGCATTAAGCTCAACGAGCCTGGCCTTGAGCTTTTCCTGATTGGCGAGGCTGTTCTTGATCTCTTCTCCCAGACCCGCTAACTGGCGGTCGCGGATTTTGATAATGTCCTGCTCGCTCGCATAGCTATCCTGCAGCCGCTTATCTTTGGCCGCCTGCGCTTTCGCCTGCTCCTGCGCCTGCTGTTTCTGTTCGGCCTGCAACTGTTCCTGGCGCTTCTTCTCTTCCGCTTCTTCCCGCGTGCGTACTGCATCCTCGCTGCGCTTGAGGGTCACACCCTGTTTGTTCAGCACAGAGTGCTGCTGGGCGGCGTATTCCGGCGGGATTTTATCGCCGTAATGCACCTGTCCCTGACTATCCACCCACTTGAGCAGCTTGCCCGCCAGCGCGGGCAGGGCCAGGCCTGCCAGTAACAGTAGCATGAGCGGGAGCAGCATTCGTGTCATTTGTCGCATAGTCCTTGTCTTGCCTTGTGCACCGCCTGCCTTACCTGTTCGGGCGCGGTCCCACCGAGATGATTGCGCGCCTTGACCGATCCCTCCAGGGTGAGGACGTCGAACACGTCCTGTTCGATCACGGGAGAGAACTCACGCAATTCAGAAAGCAGCATTTGTGCCAAGTCTTTGCCCTGCTCCAGGCCATAACGGACCGCCTTGCCCACGATCTCGTGGGCGTCACGGAACGCCACTCCCTTGCGCACCAGGTAATCGGCGAGGTCGGTCGCGGTGGCGTAACCCTGCTGTGCGGCCATGCGCATCTTGTCGCGCTTTACCCGCAGCGCCGGGATCATCTCGGCATAGACGCGTAGGCAGGCCTTGACCGTATCCACGGTGTCGAACAGCGGTTCCTTATCCTCCTGGTTGTCCTTGTTATAGGCCAGCGGCTGGGCCTTCATGAGGGTCAACAAGGCCATCAGGTGGCCAATGACGCGGCCGCTCTTGCCGCGCACCAGTTCCGGCACGTCGGGGTTTTTCTTTTGCGGCATGATGGACGAGCCGGTGCAAAAGGCGTCGCCCAGATCCACAAAGTCAAACTGACTGGACGACCACAGAATCAGTTCTTCGGAAAACCGCGACAGGTGTACCATCAGCAGGGATGAGGCCGCCGCAAACTCGATGGCGAAATCGCGGTCGCTGACGGCATCGAGCGAATTTTGCGCGGGGGCATCGAAGCCCAGCAATTCCGCGGCATAGGCCCGGTCAATCGGATAACTCGTGCCGGCCAGTGCGGCGGCGCCGAGCGGCATGATGTTGACCCGCTTGCGGCAGTCCTTGAAACGCTCACGGTCGCGGCTCAACATCTCAAACCACGCCATCATGTGATGACCGAAGGTCACCGGTTGGGCGATCTGCAAGTGCGTAAAGCCCGGCATCAAGGTGTCGGCCTCGCGCTCGGCGAGATCCAGCAGCGCCGTTTGCAGCCGCTGTAATTCAGCCAGAATGGCGTCTATTCCATCGCGCAGGTAGAGCCTGAGGTCGGTCGCCACCTGGTCGTTGCGGGAGCGTCCGGTGTGGAGCTTCTTGCCCACTTCGCCGATGCGGTCAATCAGGCGCGCCTCGATATTCATGTGCACGTCCTCAAGTTCCGCCAGCCAGGCAAACTCGCCGCGCTCGATATCGAGCTCGATGCCCTTGAGACCGTTTACGATGGCGTCACATTCCGTTTGTTTAAGTACGCCCACTTTGGCGAGCATACGCGCATGGGCGATGGAGCCTGCGATATCGTGCCTGTAGAGGCGTTGGTCGAAACTCACCGAGGCGGTGAAGACCTCCACAAATTCGTCGGTGGGGGCGGTGAAACGCCCGCCCCAGGGCTTTTTGTTGTCAGTCATGAACGCTTTAGAACCGTCATTTCAGGCCGATAATAGAACAGTATAAACGATGGTACTCATAAGTCAGTAATCGCGACTATACTTCCCGCTAC
>JAMDBH010000106.1:4303-4599 GCA_023487615.1 Gammaproteobacteria bacterium | reverse complement strand
AAGCTCATCCAGGAAGGCAATCTATTCGAGGCCGCGGAACTCTCGCACAAAACCAATTCACTGCCCGAGGTGTGCGGCCGCGTGTGTCCGCAGGATCGTTTGTGCGAGGGTGCTTGCACGTTGAACGACGGCTTCGGCGCGGTGACGATAGGCGCCATTGAAAAATACATCACCGACGAAGCGGTGAAACAGGGCTGGCGCCCGGACATGTCCGGCGTGGTGGTAAACGGCAAGCGCGTCGCGGTAATCGGCGCAGGCCCGGCAGGCCTCGGCTGCGCTGATGTGCTGACTCGCAA
>JAMDBH010000106.1:0-4293 GCA_023487615.1 Gammaproteobacteria bacterium | reverse complement strand
CTTCAACTTTACCACTGCCGCCAGGGTATGAATGCGGTGCAGATCTATCAACTCCGGGTTGTAACGCTCGGCGAAAGTATTTTCCAGATCGAGGACATAAGCGAAACCACCGGTCATACCCGAATTTAAATTGGAAAAACATGTCGTGAAAACGCGACGCATGCTCATGGAAGGCATGGGTATCGAGTTTCGCCTCAATACCGAAATCGGTAAAGACATCGCTTTTAATAAATTACTCGACGAGTACGACGCGGTGTTTCTCGGCATGGGCACGTACAAATACATGAAGGGCGATTTCCCCGGCGAGAATCTTCCTGGCGTGTACGATGCCCTGCCCTATCTGGTCGCCAACATCAACCGGCCGCTCGGGTTTGAAAAAAATCCCGCCGATTATATAGACATGAAAGGACAGCGCGTCGTCGTACTGGGCGGCGGCGACACCGCCATGGATTGCAACCGCAGCGCGATACGCCAGGGGGCGGCAAGCGTCATCTGCGCCTACCGGCGCGACGAGGCCAACATGCCCGGCTCGCGCCGCGAAGTCGCCAACGCCAAGGAAGAAGGCGTGCAGTTTTTGTGGAACCGACAGCCCGTCGAGATTGTCGGCAGTGGTAAAGTTGAAGGGGTGAAGGTCGTCACTACCGCGTTGGGAACACCGGACGCGCACGGACGCCGCACGCCGCAGCCGGTACCCTCCAGCGAGGAAATCATTCCCGCGGATCGGGTGATTATCGCCTTTGGTTTCAGGCCTAATCCCGCGCCGTGGTTTGGCGATTTCAATATTCAGTTGGATGCGCTGGGTCGTATCAAGGCGCCCGCGAAAAGTGAATTCAAACACCAAACCAGCAACCCAAAAATATTCGCGGGCGGCGACATGGTGCGCGGCTCCGATCTCGTGGTGACTGCCGTGTTTGAGGGCCGCGAGGCGGCGCAGGGGATTCTGGATTACCTGGAGGTTTAGAACTCAGCACCAAGCCGCAAATTTACAAAGGCTCAGTATGCTCCGTCAGCCACTTGGCAAGTTGGGCTTCCTGCATGTCCCCTGCCGCGAGCTGTAGCATAGCCGCATAAGCCTCTTGCTCAGAAGCCGCGAGCGCGCAGCCATTCAACCGCAGAAATACGTCCATAACAGCAAAGGCGGTGCGTTTGTTTCCATCAACGAAAGGATGATTGCGAGCAAAGCCGAATCCATATGCCGCGGCCAGCTCAAAAATATCGCGCTCTCCGTAAGCGTATTTGTTGCGCGGACGCTCCTGGCTCATCGTGAACAACCCTTCGTCACGCACACCGGCAGCACCACCGAAATCGGCGATCAACTCCAAATGTATAGCATGGATCGCCTTTTCAGGCATCCATTTAATACGGTGCGGCAAGGGCTATCCCCTACTTGGCCAACTTACGCAAGGTGTTGCGATATTTTCTGCGCGTCTGCTCGAACGCCTCCATCGCCGCCTCAAAATCAGCGTCATACGGTGTAAGCTGTATGCCGTCCGGGGTATCGGTAAGTAACAAAGTGTCCCCTTCGGCCACACGAAGACGCGATGTAGCTTCCTTGGGCAGGATGACTCCGATAGAATTACCAATCTTACGCAGCTTTATTCTTTCCATTCGATTATTATAACCATTGTTATAACATTGTCAACACCCATAAAACTCCCACCATGACCCCACTCAAAAACGACCGCTTTCTTCGTGCCCTGCTGCGCCAACCCGTAGATGTCACACCTGTGTGGATGATGCGCCAGGCAGGAAGATATTTACCCGAATACCGCGCCACACGCCAGCGCGCGGGTGATTTCATGGCACTGTGCAAAACGCCGGAACTGGCTTGTGAGGTCACGTTGCAGCCGCTTGACCGTTTTCCGCTGGATGCCGCGATTTTATTTTCCGACATCCTTACCATACCAGACGCGATGGGGCTGGGGCTGTATTTCTCGGAAGGCGAAGGCCCGCGATTTCAGAAACCGGTGCGTACTCTGGCTGATGTGGAGGCACTCAGTGTGCCCGATCCGGAAACGGAATTACGTTACGTGATAGACGCGGTGCGGCTGATCCGGCGCGAGCTCAGCGGCCGCGTGCCGTTGATCGGCTTTGCCGGCAGCCCCTGGACGCTCGCCACCTACATGGTGGAAGGTCAAGGCAGCAAGGAATTTGCGCTGGTTAAACGCATGATGTTTGACGAGCCTGAAGTCATGCACCAGCTGTTGGAGGTACTGGCACGCGCCGTGATCGTTTATCTCAACGCGCAAATCGCCGCGGGCGCGCAGGCGGTGATGATCTTCGATACCTGGGGCGGCGTATTGACGCCACGCGATTACAAGGAGTTTTCGCTGCGCTACATGGACAAAATTGCAAAAGATCTGACACGCGAAAACGAGGGGCGGCGCGTGCCGGTGATTTTATTCACCAAAAACGGCGGCCAGTGGCTGGAGGCGATGGCGGAGACGGGTTGCGACGCGCTGGGCATAGATTGGACCACCGATCTTGCCGACGCACGCAAACGTGTCGGTGACAAGGTAGCCTTGCAAGGGAATATGGACCCATGCGTGTTATACGCCTCGCCACTACGCATCCGCAGCGAGGTCGAGACCATCCTGAAGAGTTACGGCGCCGGCAGCGGCCACGTGTTTAATCTTGGTCACGGCATCCATCAACACATCAAACCCGAACACGCGGCGGCCTTCATTGAAGCCGTGCATGAATTGAGCGCACGCCATCATCAACCCCACGGTGGGCGCTGACACCGAACTACTGGGCTTGCTGTCTGACGGGTTCTTTCATTCCGGCGCCGAGCTGGGACGCACCTTGAAGATCAGCCGCAGCGCGGTGTGGAAGCGGATTCGAATCTTGGTTAAATCCGGCATCGAGGTCTATGCGGTACCCGGCCGAGGCTACCGGCTGACAGAGCCCCTGGAACTGTTGGATAGCTCTGCCATCCTCGCCGGTTTGAATGACAAGGCGCGCCGCCTGCTCAGCGGGCTCGATATCCTCACCGAGGTAGACTCGACGAATCTTTATCTGCTGCAGAAAGCCAATGCAGGGGCGCCGGGCGGCTATGCCTGCCTCGCCGAGCGGCAACACGCCGGGCGCGGCCGGCGCGGCCGGCAATGGCTGTCGCCCTTCGGCGGGAATATCTATCTGTCGCTGTTGTGGCGCTTTGCCGAACAAATCCCCGCCCTCTCTGGTTTGAGTTTGGCCATCGGCATCGCTGTCACAAATAGCCTGGAGACGCTCGGCGTCCCCGGGATCGGTCTAAAATGGCCTAATGACATACTCTGGCAAGGGCGCAAGCTCGCAGGTATCTTACTGGACACGGCCGGTGAGGCCGCAGGGGCTTGTCATGTCGTCGCCGGGATCGGCATCAACGTCGCCATGCCTGCGGGAGCAGCCATCTCACAGCCATGGGTAGACCTGCGCGAGATAGTGGGCCGCAGGATCGCGCGCAATGCACTTGCCGGGAGGGTCCTGCAACACCTGCTGCTTACCCTCCATCAATTTCAGCAGAATGGTCTTGCGCCCTTTCTTCCGGAGTGGGACAGGCTCGATCTGCTGAAAGATAAAGACGTGACCGTGCAGCTTGCCGATCGCACGATCAGCGGGCGCGCACAAGGCGTGAATCAACAAGGTGCCTTGCTGGTCGCGCACGGCGGCGAGACGCGCGCCTATCATTCGGGCGAAGTGAGCGTGAGAGAATCAGAGTGAACGCAGAACATACATTATTGCTCGACATCGGCAACAGCCGCATTAAATGGGGCTTTTTGAGAGAGGGCGTTATTCGCGGCACCGGTGGCGCCGCACACGGCGAATGCCCGCCGGACGGCCTCATCGCGGTCTGGAGCGAACGGCCCGCGCGGCTGGTGGTCTCCAATGTGCGCGGTGAAGAATTCGCCGCCACGCTTACCGCTTGCACACTCAATGCCTGGAACCTTCTGCCGGAGTTTATTACCCCCTCAAGGCACGATTTCGGCGTAACCAATACCTACCGCGACGCTGAAAAGTTAGGCGCCGACCGCTGGGCGGCGCTGATTGCGGCGCACCATCTCCATCACGGCGCAGCCTGCATTATTGATTGTGGAACGGCGATCACCATTGACACCCTTAGCGCCGAAGGCAAGCACCTGGGCGGGTTGATACTCCCGGGGCTTACGACGATGCGCAAGGCGCTCAGCAGCCAAACCGCCACCCTGCCGTTGGCGCTGGAGCAACATGTCTCAGAGCTTACGCCCCTGGCTCAAGACACCCGGCAGGCCATCCTACAAGGGACACTGTATGCAGCCGTCGCCGCCATCGAAC
>JAMDBH010000113.1 GCA_023487615.1 Gammaproteobacteria bacterium | reverse complement strand
TCCCTCGACATTAGTTCTTCCCTGTACGTCACTGCTGGACGTAACCGGCACCGGGATGCTGTGCTCGGTGAGCGCGGAGCCGCCGATAGCGCTCAACTCCAATTTCAAAATCTTGTGGTCGGCCACGCCCAGTTGCTCTGCGATGCGTGCTGCTGCGTCGAGTTCCGCACGATGCCGCTGACCGTAATCGAACGTCAGGGCATAACACTCGAAGCCGAGGCCTTTGGCGATGGCTAAAGTAGTAGCCGAATCCATGCCGCCGGACAATAGTACCACGGCCTTGTTGTGGCCTGCGTTAAGAGGGATGACGGCGGCGCTCATTTACCTGGCGTCTCCCCCCACAGATATTTATGGAGCTGGATTTGCAAACGCACCGGCAGGCGGTCGGCGAGTATCCAATCGGCAAGCACAGTAGCGTTAAGTTGTTGATGACTCGGCGAGAACAGTACTTCGCAGCGCGAGGTCAGATCATATTCGCTCAGGATGTCTTTTGCCCATTGGTAATCGGCGCGGTCGCACAGCACAAACTTGATCTGATCGCGGGGTGAGAGATGGGCGAGATTACTGTAGAGATTTTTGCCCGCTTCGCCGGAACCGGGCGTCTTCAGGTCCACCACCTTGATGACGCGGGGGTCTACCTGGGAAATATCCAATGCGCCGCTGGTCTCCAGCGAGACTTCGTAGTGCGCGTCGCATAACCGGCTGAGCAGGGTCAGGCAAGCCTTCTGGGCCAACGGCTCACCGCCCGTGACCGTGACATAGCGCGGTTGATAGCTTGCCACTTCCTTGAGCATGTCGGCGATACCGCGCCATTCCCCGCCGTGAAAGGCATAAGCGGTGTCACAGTAGCCGCAGCGTAACGGACACCCGGTGAGGCGCACGAACACCGTCGGCAACCCCACCGTGCGTGTCTCACCTTGCAGGGAATAAAAGATCTCGGTGACGCGCAGGCGTTGTTGCGCGACGGGATTTTCGATTGGAACATCCGGAAGTACTTGTGACGGCATGGGATATTCTACTACAGGTGTTAGGGGGTGAGGCGTAAGGCGTGAGGAGTGAGGAGTGAGGAGAAACAGCACTTTACGCCTCACCCCTCACTCCTAACTCCTCACAGCCGTTAACGCCCCTCTTTCTGCATTTTGTCGAGGCGCGCCTGTGCGAGCTTGGCGGCGGCGGTGCCGGGATAGCGGCTGGCGACTTCGCCCAAGGTCTTGCGGGCCTTGGCCCACTCGCCCTGTTCATAGTGGACAAAGCCGATCTTGAGGCTCGCGTCGGGCTGTTTGGGACTGTTTGGGTAACGGTCAAGCAAGGTTTGAAAGGCCTGATGGGCCTCCTTGAATTTACGGGTGACGTAGTAGGTCTCGCCCAGCCAATACTGTGCGTTGCCGGCGTTGGCGCCGTTTGGATAGCGTCTCAGGAAATCAAGGAAGGCCGCAATCGCCTTTTCGTAGCTGCCCTTTTTAAGCAGGTCAAAGGCCTGCTGATAGGCGGCCGCTTCGTTGCCGGCGTCAGTCGCCGCGGGTTGCAGTTCCGGACTCTCGGCGCTGTCTGGGGTTTGTACCGTTGATGCCGGCGGGGCGTCTGTTGCGGGCGGAACAGCCGGAGAGATCCCTGCGCCACCGGGCGGCGGCGTTGGCGCACTGCTGCGCTGTTCGAGTGCTTCGATGCGCCGCTCCAGCGCCTGCTGAGTTTCTTTCTGGCCGCGCTGAAATTGCTCGATCTGGTAACCCTGCTCCTCAATCTTGCCCCGCATGCGTTGCACTTCGCGTTGCAGGCTGTCCAGCCGGGTAAACAACTCGGCCAGGCTTTGATTGCGCGCCTGCTGCTCGAGGCGGGCCACACGCTCATCGAGGGTCAGATCTTCTTCGGGCGGCGCGCTCCAGGCGGCCGCGCCTAAGCTCAATAGCAACGCCCCCACCAATAGCGGGGTCGCTGCTCGCGGTGCCGTGAACGTCATTGCTGTTATTTACGGTTGTAGACAAACTCCACGCGCCGGTTGAGCGACCAGGCGTCTTCATTATGCTCGGGGTCGGCGGGCTTTTCTTCACCGTAGCTGACGGTCTGTATCTGCTGGGCTGAGGCGCCTTCGGCCAGTAACAACTGACGCACGGCGTTGGTGCGGCGCTCGCCCAGTGCGAGATTGTATTCGCGCGAGCCGCGCTCGTCGGCGTGACCTTCCAGAGTCACCGAGGCATTAGGGTTGCTGACCAGGTACTGGCCATGTGCGGTAACGGTGGCGCGATCCTCGGCTTTGACCTCGCTGCTGTCGAGATCGAAGTACACGATGCGTTGCGACAGCGGGCTGGAGGGATCATCGAGCGGATCGCCGCTGAAGGTCCCGCCTTCGCTCGCCGCACCGGTCGAGGCGCCGTCGGCAGCGCCACTGCGGTCTTCAACCTTGGCGCCGCCTTCCGGGGTAGCTGTCGTCTGACAACCCCACAATACGATTGCAGATAAAATAATGAGTAACCCTTTGCTTAATAACTTCATAATCGATCGCTCCTTATGCTTTCAATTTAGTTGTGTTGCAACACGTTGTTCAAGGTTGAAGAGATTCAAAATCGGTTTTATGGCCGAACGGCGACCACACCGCCTCGCGCACATTGCCTTCCTGCAGGGCCAGCCGCTGCCGCACCCGCCCATCCACGGAGACCGCCGCCAGCACGCCTTGATCTCCGGTCGCGTAGATCACCATGCTGCCGTTGGGTGCGAAGCTCGGCGATTCATCGAGAGAACGCTCGCTCAACACCTTCACCTCCCCGCTGCTCAAGTCCTGCACCGCGATGCGGTAATTACCGCCTTCTCTGTGCACCATCGCCAGCATGGTGCCGTCGGGTGAAAACACCCCGCGGGCATTATAATCCCCGTTGAAGGTGACGCGCCGCGCCTCCCCTCCGCCGGCGGACATTTTATAAAGCTGCGGTTTTCCTCCCCGGTCGGAAGTAAACAGGATGGTATTGCCGTCCGGCGACCAGGCCGGTTCGGTATCGATCGCACTGTTGTCGGTGAGGCGTTGCAGGGCTTTGCTGGCCAAGTTTAGCACATAAATCTCGGGATTCCCGTCCTTGGAAAGTGTGAGCGCCAGTCGTCGTCCGTCCGGCGACCAGGCCGGCGCGCCGTTCAGGCCCGGATACGAGGCAATCCGTTCACGTGAACCGGTGGCGAGCTCCTGGATAAAGATCTGCGGGCGGCGATTCTCGAACGAGAGGTAGGCGAGCCGGGTACCGTCGGGCGACCAGGCCGGCGACAGGATGGGCTGCTTTGAGGTCAGGATAGTCTGTGGGTTGTAGCCGTCGGAGTCGGCCACTTGCAGGGAAAAACTGGTGGGCCCCGAGGTCGTCACGTAGGCGATGCGAGTGTCAAAGGCCCCGGGCTGGCCGGTCAGTTTTTCATAGATGATGTCGCTGATCTGATGCGCGGTTCGGCGCAGCTCTTGGCTGGTGGTGCTGATGTTATAGCCCACCAGGCGGTCGCCCTTGAACACATTAAAGAGCTGGAATTGAACGCTGTAGCGATCCGCGCCGGCGGGGCGCACCTGGCCGATCACCAGGCCCTCCATGCCCAGCACGCGCCAGTCGGCAAAATTGATCTGCGCGGCTTGGTGCGGCTGCGCGATCATGTCCTTGCGCGACAACGGCGAAAACCGGCCGCTGCGCGCGAGATCGTTGGCGATGATCTGCGCGACGTCTTCAGGTGCGGCGCGTCCGCCCTCATCGAACGGCACGATGGCGACGGGCAGTGCACCCTCTACGCCGCGAGTGATCTCGATGCTGAGCGGCGCCGCCTGGGCGCTCGCCACCAGGCCTATCAACAGGCCGGTAAAAACTAAGCGTAATAATGTCTTCACGGCTTGATCCCTCAAGGTTTAAAGATGAAATTCAATTCCCGAAAATAGTCGAACAACGCCGGATCCGGGGGGAGCGGCAAGGGCGAAGCCTTGTACACCGCCGCCTCCACTGAGCGGTCGAAGGCGGTGTCGCCGCTGCTGGCCACCACCCGGGCGTTGAGCACGTCGCCGTTGGGCGCGAGGTTCACCATCACCGTACACGACATGCCCATGCGTGCCGTCGGCGGCCGCAGCCAATTGCGGGTAACCTCGCGCTGAATGCGGGTAACATATTGGGCGATCAACTGCTGATCCTGTTCGGCAGAGGCGGCTTGCTCCGCCGCAAGCTGTTGCTTCAGTTGCTCTTCGGCCTCGCGGCGTCGTTGCGCCTCCTGCTCGGCTTTTTGACGTTTCTGCTCCTCGATTTTACGTTTGGTCTCTGCCTCCGCCAAGCGTTGCTGTTCCATCGCCTTACGCTGCTTCTCCTCCTCCGCGAGTTTTTTCTTCAACTCTTCGGCGCGCTGCTCTTCCTCCTTACGTCTTTGCTCCGCGATGGATTGCTGCTGTTTGAGCGTTTCCAAACGCGCAGCCTCTGTCTTTTGCCGCTCGGCGTGCAGCCGCTCCTGCTCCTGACGGCGTTGCTCGGCGGCATGTTGTTCTTGCTTGAGCTGCTCCAGCCGAGTGGCCTCGGTCTGCTGCTGCCGCTTTAACTCCTCCAAACGTGCGTGTTCGTCCTCGCGGGCCTGTTTAGCTTGCTCTGCTTGTTCCTCCAGCCGTTTCTGGCGCTCCTGTTCCTGCTGTTTTTTCCGAAC
>JAMDBH010000005.1 GCA_023487615.1 Gammaproteobacteria bacterium | reverse complement strand
TCTTCCGATCTCACCTCGGCGTGGCGCTTCGCAACACCATTCACATATTGACTGAGATTGAGCGCCAGGCGCGTCATGTTGAGCCTGTCGTTGCCGGCCAGGGATTTGAGCGTCGGAAGATCAATGAACTCACCCAGCACGCGCTGTACTAAATCGTAGGGGAATTGATCGTGCCCCGCCTCCACCGGAGTATGCGTGGTGAAGTTGCACTGCTCGCGCACGCGAGGCATGTTGTACGGTGATTCGCCTGGCCGTAAACCCTCGGGCGAATAGGCATAACGGCGCAGCAACTCCAACGCAAGCAGCGCGGAGTGACCTTCGTTCATATGGTATTGGCGCACCTCGAACCCGAGCGCCTGCAACATGCGAGCTCCGCCTATCCCCAGCACCACCTCCTGTTTCAACCGGTAGGGGGCATCGCCGCCGTACAGATGCCGCGTGATATCGCGATCCTCGGCTTGATTGATTTCAAGATTGGTATCGAGCAGGATGACCGGCACTTGCCCGCCCATGTGCCCCTCCAGGATGTAGAGCCAGCCAAATACCCATACGTTGCGAGTTTCAATTTGCACCGCCACCGCCGCCGTAAGCGGCGTCGCCCAGCGGCTCGGATCCCAGTCATCGGGATGCTCGATCTGCTTGCCTGCACCGTCAATCTCCTGGCGAAAATAACCGGAACGGCTCACCAGGCTGACGGCGACCAGCGGTAACTCCAAATCAGCAGCGGAACGCACCGTGTCACCGGCAAGCACGCCGAGACCGCCGCTATAGGTGGGAATCTCGTTACGCAGCGCGATCTCCATGGAAAAATAGGCGATGCGCGGCTCGTGTAGAAACTTCATGAGCATACGTCAGTTCTCCGCTGACCGGCGGCCGGGGTTCAGTCTGTATCCCCGTTCCGCCCCAATGATAAACACTATAAAGATTTTTTTATTAAGACTTATTGATATAAATCAAGTCTAGCTTGGTAGCACTTGGAATTAAACACTTTATTTGTGGCATATTACGACAGGGTTTCGGTTTTATGGTGTGGTAGAGGCATTTTAGAGAATTAATGAACAAGCAGCGGCGCGAATTTATGATAGGGTGCGGGGCGGGGCCTGCTGACGCTTTCCGCTCTGCCCTATTTACAAGGCTGTGACGACGTCACACGTATTACATAAACGGGGGGCGAAAATGGCAAACCCTCCACAGAGTGGATAACGAAATATCATGAAAGAAGCGCCGCTACCGCCTGATGAATCAGTAAGGCTATCCACGCTGTATGCTCTGTCTATCCTGGATACGCCTTCCGAGGCGCGTTTTGATCGCATCACGCGCTTTGCTATGCGCCTGTTCGATGTGCCGATCGCGCTCATTACCCTGGTGGATGCGGAGCGCCAGTGGTTCAAATCCTGTCAAGGCCTGGATGTCTCCGAGACGCCGCGCGGCATTTCATTTTGCGGCTACGCCATTTTAGAGGACCGCGCACTGGTCGTATCCGACGCGTTGCTCGACGAGCGCTTTGCCGATAATCCGTTAGTAACAGGAGAGCCGCATATCCGTTTCTATGCCGGCTTCCCGATCAGTGCGCCGAACGGCAGCCGGCTCGGCACTTTCTGCATTGTAGACCGCCGTCCGCGCCACCTGAATCAGGAACAACTCGACACGCTCCGTGACATGGCTGTGTGGGCACAGGACGAATTGTATAGCGCGGAACTCGCGCGCGCCTTCCTGCTCTCACAGCAAAATGCCTCATTGCGCGCCGAGATCGCCGATCGTATCAGAGCGGAACAGGCACTGCGTGAAATAGCCATCGCACTGGAAAATGCCGTCGAGGGAATCGCGCGGCTGGATGCAGAGGGGCGCTACAGCACGGTCAACAAGGCCTATGCCGACATGATCGGTTACGCCCCGGAAGATCTGATCGGTGCCGAATGGTCGATAACAGTGCACCCGGACGACCTTGGCTTGGCGAAGGCAGCGTACCAGCGCATGCGGGCGAGCGGGAAATCGGAGGTGGAAGTTAGAGACTTGCGCAAAGATGGTTCGGTTTTCTACAAACATATAGTGATGGTCGGCGCCTACGACGAGCAGAATAAGCTCATCGGTCACTATTGCTTCATGCATGACATCACTCAGCGCAAACAGGCGGAGGCGCGCCTTGAACATCTGGCGCTTTATGACCCCTTGACCGGGCTTCCCAATCGCAAGTTGCTTGACGACCGTCTGCGGCAGGTCTTAAGCGAGGCAGACCGCGAAGGTCACATGGTCGCACTGCTGTTTATTGACCTCGACCACTTCAAGCACATCAACGACAGTTTCGGGCATGGCATGGGGGACAAGTTGCTCAAGGCGGTGGCCGATCAGCTCAGCGCCGGCCTGCGGGCGGGTGATACCATTGCCCGCCTCGGAGGGGACGAGTTTGCCGTGGTGCTTCCTAATATTCGCCACGTGGACGAAGTGGCCGGTATTGTCCGGAAGATCCAGGCGTTGCTGGACGCCCCCTTCACTGTTGATGGACGGGAGCTGCATGTGAGCGCGAGCATCGGCATCACCATGTACCCGCTGGATGAGGGCGATGTGGAAGGTCTCATCAGAAATGCCGACACCGCCATGTACCACGCCAAGGAGTCGGGGCGAAATACTTTCAGGCTCTATACTGCCGAACTCCATGCCCGCGCCACCCGGCGTCTGGCTCTTGAAAGCGGGCTGCGCCACGCCCTGAATCGAGAGGAATTCGTGTTGCACTACCAGCCACAGGTGGATCTGCGCACCGGAAGGCTTGTCGGCATGGAGGCGTTGCTGCGCTGGCGCCATCCCGAGGAAGGGCTCATTCCTCCCATGGAGTTTATCCCCGTGGCCGAGGAGACCGGGCTGATCGTGCCAATTGGCGAGTGGGTGCTGAAGACCGTCTGCACCCAGATCAGGGTTTGGGAAAAACACGTGTTTCCGCCGCTGCGGGTCGCGGTCAACATCTCGGTGCAGCAGGTCAAGCATCGAGTCCTGCTCGAGACAGTGCGCCGGGCGCTCGCCGAGGCCGGGGTTGAACCACAGTATCTTGACCTCGAACTCACCGAGAGCATCCTTATGGGCGCGCAGACGACCACCTGCATCGAGGCGCTGGACGAAATGGGGGTAAACTTCTCCCTCGATGATTTCGGCACCGGCTACTCCTCGCTTGCCTACCTCAAGCGCTTCCCGATCGATCATCTCAAGATCGACCGCAGTTTCGTGCGTGACATCGCCACTGATCCCGATGATGCCGCGATCGTAAAGGCCGTCATCGCCATGGCGCGTGCGCTCGGCATGAAAGTTATTGCGGAAGGGGTGGAAACACGCGAGCAACTCGAGCTCCTGAGCGGGGAGGGCTGCGACATGATCCAAGGTTACTACTGCAGCAAACCGCTCCCGGCCGATGAGATTACCGAATTAGTCCGGGACTGGGAGCGGATTCGGGAGAACAAATTCGGGCTTCGTTACTCAGGAGCCACAAAGTGACGCGATGGGAAGTGTAGTCTTACTTACTGACCTATGAGTAACCTCGGACACCTGCAAAGCAAACGGGGTCGGACTGGAGGCATACCCGTTTCTTCGGTGATTTTCATCGGCTACACGCGGCGATCAAGCAATGCTTCGCTAGAGTTGTACTTCAGGATTTATAAAAGCGTATGCAGCTTTCCCAGCGCTTCTTCCACCACCCGGCGGATTACCCTGCCCTTGCGCAGAGCACGGGGTCACCCATTAGCCTCCCCTGTCAGATCTATTAAAGATGCATGCTACCAAACGGGTCAGTGGAAGTAAACGAAGCGTAAAGGATCAGGTTCATTGTATGACTGCATGAACTGTGTAATCCTGCAACAATTTATATGATAGTCATGCAATGAACTTGACTCCTTTCGTCCGCGCGCGCTATGCCGGTCGTGCGCTGCAGGCCTGAGCTGAAGCTGCACAGCGTCATGCAGTTGTTCAACTCGCTGGACCCCTCGCCGTTTCACGAGAAGGACCTGGACGACGATGCGGTGGAGTACATCGTCGGCACCGCGCGCGAATTTCCGCTGAAGACGCCGTTGCGGCTGCACCTGCATCTGCCGCCCGAGGCGGTGACCCAGGAGTCGAGCGAGAACATCGGACAAGCGATCCGCAATTTCTTCGAATACCGGACCGAGGTGGCGGACCGCGAGCTGCGCCAGAAGCTCCGCCAAGGGCGCGCAAGCCTCGTCATCGGATTGCTGTTCCTGTTCGCCTGTATCAGCGCGCGGGCGCTGATCGCCCCGGTCGGCGACGGCATGCTCCATGACATCGTCCAGGAGGGGCTGCTCATCAGCGGCTGGGTGGCGATGTGGCGGCCGATCCAGATATTCCTCTACGACTGGTGGCCGATTCGCAATCGGCGCCAGCTCTATCACAAGCTGAGTCATCTGAAGGTGGAGGTACACCCGGGCGCCTGATCCGCGCAGGGGTGAGAAATAAAGGCTCTGGTCTTGCAATAGCGTGTTTAATCATGGCCTTCATGCGCCCTCGCCCTCCGCTTCACGGTACTGTAGCGATGGATTGTCACACATTGTCAGATGACGTTCCGCCCTGATAATGCCGAAGCCTGTTTGTGTTTTCTAATATCTTAAATTCCCACGGTCGTCTGTGAGTTTTTTGAGCGCGTCGCTTT
>JAMDBH010000085.1 GCA_023487615.1 Gammaproteobacteria bacterium | reverse complement strand
CGTGCTGGTGTTGGAGGCCGGCCCCTACACTGGATGAGTGGGGTCTGATTGGCCTGGCGGCGCTTTTGGGGACCGTAGGCCTGTTTGTACTATTCAAACGCAAATAGTCTTGCCCCTTAGAGGGATGTCTTCCAACCATTGGCTAGCCCAAGTGGGCGGGGTAGCCGCTTGACGAGCCGGCTGAGCGGCTTTTTTCGGCTCGGTACGGCGGCCGCTGACCCACAACGACGGCGCCTTCTTAAATGGGCGCTAGGCGCCGGGCTGTTGGCTTGGTCAGGGCATCTGTTTAAGGGGGTCTTTTGGCCCAACGCGCTGAATACTATCGAGTTGCAGACTTTAGCAGCTTACCTAGACACCTTTATCCCCGCCGATGAAACACCCAGCGCCACAGCCCTG
Source organism: Gammaproteobacteria bacterium (assembly GCA_023487615.1). The sequence continues at coordinate 4,254 of JAMDBH010000085.1, read as the reverse complement.
GGTGTACACAACGAAATTATCGCGACCGCTGCCGCTGACTATCGTTTCCGGCGCTTGCTGCACAAGGGTTGTAGCTGGCTCGATGGACAGGCGAGAATACTTGGTGCAGAAGGTTTCGCACAGCTAAACGATGGCGGGCGCGAACAGATCGTCGCCTTGGCCGCGGCGGAGGCACAGGACAGTTTGCCGGGCATTTTTTTTGAGCGGCTGCGTAGAGAAGCTTTTTTCCATTACTATGGTCATCCGCTAAGCTGGGCTGGCTTTCCTTATGCCGGCCCGCCACAACCAAAAGGCCATTTGGATTATTATTTGCCGCCCCGTTTATCTCCCTGAGGATGGGCGTTGAATACGATGCGGTGATCGTGGGTTCCGGCGCAGGAGGCGGCGCCAGTGCTTGGGCGCTTTCCCGTTACGGGATGCGCGTGCTGGTGTTGGAGGCCGGCCCCGACTATGACTTCACGCGGGACTATCTATTAGACAAAATGGGGTGGGAACAGACCACCTTCCCGCATCTCCCCGGCAGCCGAGGACGTTACAGTTTCGCGGAACTGCAACCCTTGGATCCCCGCTGGCAACATTTACGCTCATGGAATCACATCACCGGCCCCATGAATCCCGGCACGGTTCGTAAGGGAGAGGCCTATCATCATGTGCGTGGGGTGGGCGGCAGCACTCTGCATTTTACCGGCGAGGCGCATCGCCTCCATCCACAGGCGATGAAGATGTACAGCCGGTTTGGAGTAGGTGCGGACTGGCCGCTGGATTACCAGGAACTCGAACCTTTCTATTGCGAGGCTGAGCGTATTGTTGGTGTCGCCGGCCCGGCTGAGAATGCAGTGCGCGTCCGTAGTGAGTCCTATCCCCTATCCGCCCATCGCATCAGTTACGCCAGCGCCAAGATTGTAGAGGGCGGGCGCAAACTAGGGATGAACTGGGAAGCCAACTCGGTGGCCACGCTCTCGGCAGCCTATGATGGCCGGCCGGCCTGCAATTATTGCTCGAACTGTAACCGCGGATGTCCCAGGAGCGACAAGGGCAGTGTGGACGTCACCTTCATCCGCAAGGCCCGCGCCTCCGGCTTTTGCACTATCAAAAGCCTGTCGCAAGTGACCGCCATCGAGGCCGGAGATAAAGACAAGGTCACGGCTGTGCGCTATGTGGATAGCCGGGGGAACGAGCACAAAGCCACCGGACGGGTAGTCATCGTCGCCTGTGGCGCCGTGCAGACACCCCGCCTGCTGTTGCTTTCGGCCAACCGCTACGCACCCGACGGTCTTGCCAATGAAAGCGGTCTGGTCGGCCGTAACTTTATGGAAACCTTGTCCCGCAGCAGTGCCGGCCTCCACCCCGAGTCTCTAGGCACTGCGCGCGGGATTCCCTCAGACATCATGTGCTGGGACTTCAATGCCCCCGACGCCATTCCCGGGATCATTGGCGGCTGTCGCTTTACTCCCAGCACGGCCTCCTCCGATCTCATCGGCCCGATCAATTACGCTACCCGCGTCGTGAAGGGCTGGGGCAGACAGCACAAGGCCGACATGCGGGCGAGTTTCGGGCATGTTTTGTCTATCGGGGCGATAGGTGAGTCGTTGCCCAACGAGGGTTCCTACATAGATCTCGATCCGGACCAACAGGACGAGCTAGGCCTGCCCATCGCGCGCATCCACAGCCACCTGGACGAAATGGCCCTGCGCCGCTTGGACTTCATGGCCAAGACCACCCGGGAAATCCTTAGCGCCGCTGGGGTGGAGAAGATATTTGAGGAATTTGGCGGCTATGATTTTTTTAGCTCCACGCACGTCTTCGGCACCTGCCGGATGGGCACTGATCCCGCACAATCCGTGGTAGACCGCTATGGCCGCAGTCATCGTTGGCGTAATCTGTTCGTGGTGGATACCAGCGTCTTCCCCAGTTCAGGAGGCGGTGAAGCGCCGTCACTGACGGTCGAGGCGCTGGCGATACGTACCGCCGCACATATTCGCGAGTTAGCGGTACGCAAAGAAATATAGCGATGCACTCTTCAGCGAGATCATGTATAGGTTCTTAGCCACCTCGCCCATTGGACACCTAACCAATAGGTCAGAAACGCCAGCAGGATACCTACCACCGCCGACATGGTTATGCCGGCCACATCTATGATTTGGATCTCGTTGTCCGAAAATAACCCACCCGTCAGTTTAAACAAGTCATCGCTGCGCCAACGCTGTACCGCCGCCTCGCTCCAGCCGCGCGAGACGATGATCGAACCCATTTCATAATAATCGCCCGGAAGTGAAATAAAGGGGGCATAGGCTATCGGTAAGGCCCCACCCAAAAGCAGGCAACGGGCAGGGCGAGAGATCTGGGCAGACGCCGCAAGACGCAACAGTAACACACCAACAAACAGGGTCAGCAGATAAGGGAAAAATACCGTCACCAGGTAGATTGCGTCGTTACCATGGGTATCAAATCCACTCAGCCGCCCCGCATACTCAGAGCTTGGGGTGACAAACGGAAAAAGATGTTGCAATACCACCCCCCCATACTCAGGCGCGATCTCTAAGCGAGTAACCTCGCCTCCCGCCAACTCGCATCCTGCGGCGTGCAGCAGTTCATGCAGCGGTACATAGAGCCACCACGACAGTGCCAATCCAAAGATAACAGGCAAAATCCAAGCTATCCCTCGCCCTGGATAACAACGCTGTAACGCGGCAAGATAATCCGTGACGGGCGCCGCAAAGAATGCACGAATGGCCAACTGGCTAGAAATGGTTTCCCCTCAATCCTTAAGATAGGTGTAGCCGGTTAATCCTTCCTGTGCACTGCGAACAGTCAGGTCTACTTTTTTAACATGTCAGGGTGGTTCGATTAACCGTGAACGAGTGCGATAAATCATAGAATGGCAAGAAAGTAGACTTGGCCCTTAGCTTCTTCAGGCCCTTAGCTTCTTCACGACTTCATCCGTCGAACATGTGGTCTTTCCCCACAGGAGAATTTTCCCATGCAACCGACCGCCCTCACGCAACCCCACTTTCTCGACCAAGTGCGCCGGCCTTTCCAACAATCTGCTAGTGCGCGCCACAATGGGCGCGCACTTCGTCACGATGCAGAGCCAGCCATTGCAGTGCGATGATGGGGCTGGCAGAGCGGATTCTGCCTTGCGTGACGGCGCGCAACGCTTCCTGCAGCGGCAGCACGTGCACCATGATATCTTCCCCCTCCTCGTGAACGCCGTGCACGCCGTTCACCGTGGTGCTGTCCACGCGCCCGCAGAACAGGCTGATGCGCTCGCTGGTGCCGCCCGGGCTGACCAGAAACTCGCAGATCGGCTGTAGCTCCTGGAGCACGCAGCCCGCCTCTTCCACCGCTTCGCGCCGCACCAGGTCTTCCGCACCCTCGCCTGCTTCCATCACCCCGGCCACGATCTCCAGCAGCCACGGGCCATGCGCGTCGGTCGCTCCCGGCGTCCTGCCTCCCGCGACACTAGCACATCCCTGTGCGTCGTCGAGCGCGCCGATACGAAACTGCTCAATCAGCACTACCGCATCGCGTTCAGGGTCGTAGGGCAGCACGGCGGCGGCGTGGCCGCGCTCGAACAGCTCGCGCGTAAGCACACGGCTCATCTCTCCGGAAAACAATTCGTGACGCAAGCGGTAGCGCTCCAGGCGAAAGAAACCCTGATAGCGTACCTCGCGCTCGATAATTTCATATTTTCGCGTCATAGAGGTCGCGTCTAATCTTCCAGATAGGTGTAACCGCTCAAACCCTCTTGCAACTCCTGCAAGCAGCCCTCTCGTTGCGCCGCGTTTAATGTCGAGGCGGCGATCTTGGCGCGGAAGGTCTGCAACAACTCCTCGGCATTGAAGTTCACGTAGCGCAGCACGGTGTCCACGGTGTCGCCGCGCAGCGGCTGCACCAACTCATAGCCGCCGTCAGGGCGCAGTTCGACATGCACCGAATCGGTGTCCCCGAACAGGTTATGCATATCGCCGAGGATTTCCTGATAGGCGCCGAGCAAGAAAAAACCCAGCAGATAGGGCTCACCGGCGCGCAGCGGATGCAGCAGTAGACTGGTCTCCACACCTTCGCCATCCACATAGAGATCAATGCGCCCGTCGGAGTCGCAGGTCATGTCTTGCAGCGTGACGCGGCGCGTGGGGCGCTCGTCCAGGCGATGCAGCGGCATTATCGGAAAAATTTGATCTATCGCCCAGGCATCCGGCATGGACTGAAACAGGGAGAAATTGCAGAAATATTTGTCGGCGAGTTTTTCGT
>JAMDBH010000076.1 GCA_023487615.1 Gammaproteobacteria bacterium | reverse complement strand
CCCGGAGCAGTTCTACTTCCGCTCGCTGCCACAGACCCAGGCGGCGTAAACCCAATGGCAGGGATCCACTTATCGAACCGGGTTGGATTGTTCAAATGGGTGGGGCCGGCTCTGGATTTGCAGTACATAGTTCAGACAACAGAAACGATTGTTGAACGTTGCATGTTGATGACCACCGACCCCGGCGACCTGGTGCTGGACCCGACCTGCGGCTCCGGCACCACCGCCTTCGTCGCCGAGAAGTGGGGCCGGCGCTGGATCACCTGCGACACCTCGCGCGTGTCAGTGACCCTCGCCAAGCAGCGGCTGATGACCGCGAGCTACGACTACTACGAACTCAAGTATCCGCAGGAAGGCTTGAAGAGCGGCTTCATCTACAAGAGCGTGCCGCATGTCACGCTCGGGTCCATCGCCAACAATCCGGAGATTGATGATATTTACGAGCGCCTGCATCCGGTGATCGAGGCGGCGCTGGCTGACTTGAACAAGGCGGCGAAGCAGAAGTTGAAGGAATGGGAAGTGCCGTTCGATTTCCCGGCCGACTGGCCGGAAGCCGCACACAATCCATTCGATGCCTTTCACGCCGCGCGCCAGGCGATGCAGAAGAAGATGGACGACTCCATCGCGGCCCATGCGGATCAGGAAACGCTCTACGACCAGCCGGCGGTTTCCAAGAACAAGCTGCGCATCACCGGGCCGTTTACCGTGGAGGCGGTGCCGTTTCCCTCGGTGCTGGCGCTGGACGAGGCGCAGCAGCCGCAGGAGGCGGACGTGGCCATCGCCCGCTCGGGCGAATCGGCGCGCCAGCATTCGTGGCGCGATGAGCTGCTGAAAGCCGGCATTCGCGGCAAGGGCGGACAGATGCTGAAGTTCGCCGACCTCGAAACCCTGCCCGATGCCCCGCACCTGCACGTGAGCGGGCATCTCGACAGCGGCGAGCGCGTGGTCGTGAGCTTCGGCCCCGAGCACGCGGCGCTGGAACAGCGGCAAGTCGCCATGGCGTTGAACGAGGCCGAGAAGCTGCGGCCGGCGCCGAAGTTCATCATCTTCGCGAGCTTCGAGTTCGACCCGGAGGCGGCCAAGGACATCGACGAAACCAAATGGCCGGGCGTGACCCTGCTCAAGGCCAAAATGAACGCCGACCTGCTGACCGACGACCTCAAGAAGGGCCGCGCCAGCAACCAGAGCTTCTGGCTCATGGGCCAGCCGGACGTGGAGGTGCACAAGCAGAAGGACGGCCGCTACGTGGTGGAAGTGCACGGCTTCGACTACTTCGACACCGCCAAGGGCGAGCTGGTCTCCGGCGGCAAAGGCAAGATCGCCATGTGGCTGCTCGACACCGACTACGACGAGCGCTCGCTGTTCCCGCGCCAGGTGTTCTTCCCCATGGCCGGCAAGGGCGAGGGCTGGGAGAAGCTCAAGAAGGACATCCGCGCCGAGCTGAACGAGGGGCTGCTCGAAAAATTTCACGGAACGAAATCGCTGCTGTTCGAGGCCGGGGAGAATAAAAAGGTGGCGGTGAAGATCGTGGATGATCGGGGGATTGAGTCCCTGAAGATTCTGCCGCTGGGCTAGCAGGGAGGAAAGGAGTGATATGGAAATCGACGAAAACTATGAGGGGCGGGAGCATTCGCAGATCAAGCATGAGTTACTCAAAGGCTACTTGGAAAAATTGCTGTTTATAAAAGGCGTGAAGGGCACAAAGGAACTGACGTATGTTGATTGTTTTGCAGGACCGTGGGGTGATGAGAGCAGTGGTCACCAGGCAACGTCTATCGCAATCTCGATCGACATGTTGCAGAAGGTACGAGAGTCCCTTGCTGCTACACACAAGGTGTATGACGTGAAATTCAGAGCAATCTATGTTGAGAAAATTCGGAAAAGACATCGGGAGCTGGAGCGTGTTCTGGATTCGATCTGCCCCAGCTATATAGAACACCATGCACTTCGTGGTGACTATGCCGACAAGCTTGATGAAATCTTGGCACTTTGCGGAAGCAGTTTCACTTTCTTTTTTGTCGACCCAAAGCAGTGGACACCCATTGGAATCCCGAAGCTCGCGAAACTGCTGGCACGAAAAAATTCTGAGTTTCTAATCACGTTTATGTACGACTTCTTGAATCGTTTTCTGAAGAAAAAAGAGCTGCGCGAGCAAATATGCTCATTGCTCGGTTCAATGGACGACTCAGAGATTGATGCCCTATGTGCGCTCGATCCGACAGCACGTGAGCTAACCTTGGTGAGGAAATACAGGCAGGCGCTTAAAGCCGTCATGCCGGGTTCTGGTGACAGAAGGCCGCGCTCGTACCATGCGACTGTCCTTGATAAGGACAAGGAAAGAACCAAGTACCACATGGTGTATCTCACCAGTCACCCAAAGGGAGTTGTCGAATTCTCAAACCTATCTGAAGATGTTGGAATATTTCAGAGAAAGGTGCATTTCGAGACTCGGCAGGTAAGGACAGGTCAGAAGGACATGTTCGGCATCGATGAAGTAACGATAGAAAAATTGGAATCGGCGGATACTGACGAAGTGAAGCGCTATTGGGTAGACAGGTTGGAGACCACTGCCAGAATCTATGATGAGAATGATCTTGCCGATATGCTCGAAGATACTGACTGGCTCGTCAGCGATTTCGAGCGTGCATTTAAGGAACTGCAATCAGAAGGAAAGGTCGAAAACATGGATGCACGGAGGAAGAGACCTGTACATCCAATTAATTTTGAGAAGGGCGAACGGCTCAGGAGGTGCGTATGAGCGCTGTGTCGCGCATTGAATGGACCGAGCAGACCTGGAACCCGACCACAGGTTGCACGAAGATTTCTCCCGGCTGCAAGCACTGCTATGCCGAAACCATGGCGCGCCGGCTGAAGGCCATGGGCGCGAAAGGTTACGAGAACGGTTTCAAATTGAGCATTCTGCCGGAGCGATTGGCCGAGCCGCTCAATCGGCGCAAGCCGACCACGTATTTCGTCAACTCCATGAGCGACCTGTTCCATAACGATATCCCGTTCGAGTTTCTTGATCAGGTTTTCGATGTCATTCGGCGTACACCGCAACACACCTACCAGATACTGACCAAGCGCGCGGCACGAATGCGCAAGTACTTTGTTCCGGGCGAGCGGATTCTCCCGGGGAACGTATGGCTCGGTGTCTCGGTCGAGAATCGCAAATACGGCCTCCCGCGCATCGATGAGTTGAGAGAAGTGGAGGCAAGCATTCGGTTTTTGTCTGTCGAGCCGCTTCTTGAGGACATCGGCAAGATCGACCTGACAGGCATTCACTGGGTGATCGTCGGTGGCGAGTCTGGACCGAAGGCGCGACCCATGAAGCCCGAGTGGGTGGCGGGTATCAAGGAGCAATGCGAAGAGCAGGGCGTGGCCTTTTTCTTCAAGCAGTGGGGCGGCTGGGGCGCGGATGGCAAGAAGCGACACAAGAAAGAGAATGGCCGTGTCTTCGCCGGCAAAACCTGGGATCAGATGCCAGTTTCTCTCTAAAAGAGAGTAAGAGGCTGACAGGAAATAACGACAACGAAATGTCTGCCCCTAAGTCCCTGATTATCAACTCGCCCTACGAGTGCCCACGCCAGCACTGGACCCAGGCAGGCGGCGCGCTGGCGGTGGTGCCCGAGCGGCGCGCGGCTGGGTATGAGATTTTCGACATCCGCAACAACACGCGCCGCACGGAGCCGCTCGCGTTGGTGAATGAAATCCGCCAGCGCTTGAACGAGTGGCGTGCGGCGGGCTATCCGGGCATTACCTCCGTTACTCGCAGCCTGTTAGAACATTGGCACGACCGCAGCGATAACGTCCGCACGTATCCGTTTTACTTCTGCCAGCTCGAAGCCATTGAAACCCTGATTTGGTGGGTGGAGGCCACGTCGGAGTTCAAGCAGGGCATTTTCATTCCGGGTGACGGCGGACCATGGGAGCGGCTGTGCAACAAGATGGCCACTGGCACCGGCAAGACCACGCTGATGGCCATGGTTGTTACCTGGCAGGTGCTGAACGCACTGACCTATCCGAAGCGCAACAAGGATTTCTCGCGCGCCATTTTCATTGTTGCGCCCGGTTTGACCGTGAAGGATCGCTTGCGGGTTCTCAAGCCAGGCGAGCCGGACAACTTCTACGATGCCTTCGGCCTGTGCCCGTCGGAGTCATTGCGCCAGAAGCTCAACCAGATGGAAATTCTGATTGAGAACTGGCACACGCTGATGCCGCTGAAGGAACAGGACCGCTCGGTGGTGAAGAAGGGCGCCGAGAGTGATGAGGCCTTCACGCAACGGGTGTTGGGAAAACTCGCCGCGTACAAGGACATCATCGTTATCAACGATGAGGCGCACCACGCCTATCGCAAGCCGGCCGAGGTGAAGATCAGTAAGAAGGAGGCCGAGGAGCTGGGGCTGGATCTCGATGAGGCCACGCGCTGGATCGAGGGCCTCGACCGCATTCACAAAACACGCCGCATCCAACGCTGCTTCGATCTCTCGGCCACCCCGTTCGCGCCGACCGGCAAGGCCAGCACGGAGGCGGGGCTGTTCGACTGGATCGTCTCCGATTTCGGCCTGAACGATGCCATCGAAGCCGGGTTGGTGAAGACGCCGCGCGTGGTGGTGCGCGACGACGCGTTGCCGAACGCCGCCACCCTGCGATCCAAGCTGTATCACATTTATCGCGAGG
>JAMDBH010000062.1:4165-4716 GCA_023487615.1 Gammaproteobacteria bacterium | reverse complement strand
AAAACCAACAGTCAGTTCGTAGCGACTCTGGCGGAACGCCTGGATGCCAGCGGTGACGCCAAGGACAAGGCCGGCACGGAATCCAATTTCCAAAAATTGCAGAAAGTGCTGAAGTCGGTGCGAGAAAATTACTCCAGCTCCACACAGCTTTAAATTGGCCACCACGGAATAAGAGGAGTCGTGGGCTCACCCTGTTTTATCTGTGGAGAGAGGGGCCGTTATTGAGGTGCTTTAGCGGGGCTGAAGGAAAATTCAAGGGGTGACCATCTATTAACGATCGCTATGGCCGAGGTCTTTGTCGGGAGCGATTTTATCACGCAGCAGTTGTTTGATTTCTTTCGCTTCGGGAAAGCGGTTCTGTTGTTTGCGCGAAAACAGTGTCTCGCCATTTACGCGGACTTCGAAGATACCGCCTGTGCCTGGAATCAACGCGACTTCGCCCAATTCCTGCTCGAAGGTGGTGAGGAGTTCTTGCGCCAGCCAGGCGGCGCGCAACAGCCAGCGGCACTGCGTGCAGTATTCGATTTCAACGCGGGGTTTGGTGGTCATTA
>JAMDBH010000062.1:515-4155 GCA_023487615.1 Gammaproteobacteria bacterium | reverse complement strand
GGCTCCGCCTAACGGCTTGAGCCGGCCTACTAATTAGTATGAAATTGCTCCGCGGCATAAAGGGTATTCTGCAACAGCGTCGCCACGGTCATCGGCCCTACACCGCCCGGCACGGGCGTGATCCAGGCGGCGCGTTGTTTGGCTTCGTCGAATTCCACATCGCCGGTCAATGCTCCACTCTCCAAACGGCTCATGCCGACATCTATTACGATACTCCCCGGTTTAATCCAGGCGCCCTTGATGAGTCCTGGTTTACCAACCGCGGAGACCACGATGTCGGCACGCGCGACCTGCGCCGCAAGGTCCATAGTAAAGCGGTGACACACTGTGACGGTACAACCGGCGAGCAAAAGCTCTAACGCCATAGGACGTCCGACAATATTCGAAGCGCCGACCACGACCGCATGTTTGCCCTTGGTAGCCAGTCCGGTGTTTTCCAGCAGTGTCATCACGCCATATGGCGTGCAGGGCCGTAATAAAGGCAGCCGCAGCGCTAGCCGCCCGATATTGTAAGGGTGAAACCCGTCCACATCTTTGTCGGGCAAAATCCGCTCGATCACCGTCTCGGTGTCAATATGCGCGGGCAGCGGGAGCTGCACCAGGATGCCGTCCACGGCGGTGTTGCGATTAAGGTCATCAATCAGCGCGAGCAGGCGTTCTTGGGAGACATCAGAAGGAAGATCGTAGGCAAGCGAGACGATTCCGACCTCCGCGCAGGCCTTGCGCTTGCTTGCCACATAGACCTCGGAGGCAGGGTTGTCGCCAACCAAGATGACCGCCAGCCCCGGGCTGCGCTGCCCCATGCGGACCCGCTCGCTGACGCGCTGTTTCAGTTTAAGACGTATCCCCGCGGCAATGGCCTTGCCGTCAATGATCTGGGCGCTCATGGAAGGTATTAATTATGATGGATTTGTGGGGCTAATCATCGCATGCCTTGGTCATTTCACCAAGACTCAAAACAGAATTATCCACGACGGGCCGTGTGAGGTTCTGTTAAAATTGCCAATTAACCCTCCACACCAGCGGCGGTTCTAATGGCCGACTAGGTAAGGGTCTGGACAGAACAATACTCGGGGTATAGCGCAGCCTGGTAGCGCACCTGCTTTGGGAGCAGGGTGTCGGGGGTTCGAATCCCTCTACCCCGACCATTCCTTATCCCCATCCTTCTTATGGCCCTGCGACCGAAGGGTGCACTGATTCGCTTCTCCCTCTGGGAGAAAGGTGGCCCGAAGGGCCGGATGAGGGTGCGGGGGGCGAGCCGAGGCGCTGCGCGCACTTTGTATGATTGGCGCCCGTAGCTCATCCGGATAGAGCACCGGCCTTCTAAGCCGGGGGTAGCAGGTTCGAGTCCTGCCGTGCCCGCGCATATTGACACCGAGACTACGGGTTAGAGACTGGGTATAATAATACCCGTTTAACTGGCTTAATGGTGGGCGTAGCTCAGTTGGGTGAGCGGCGGTCTAGGAGCCGCGAACGACAGTACAGGATGTACTGGCTGGGGCTCATGTAATGAGCTGAAGTCTCGCCAGGGATGGCAAATATGCGGTTTATCACGGTGGGCGTAGCTCAGTTGGTAGAGCCCCGGATTGTGATTCCGGTTGTCGTGGGTTCGATCCCCATCGCTCACCCCAGTTCACAGATAAGGGCGTTTCGCTCTCATCCCACCCTTCTTATGGCCCTGCGACCGAAGGGCGCACTGTTTCCCTTCTCCCTCTGGGAGAAGGTGGCCCGAAGGGCCGGATGAGGGAGAAGGGGGCGAGCCGAGGCACGGTGCGCGCTAAATATATTTGGGCCGTTAGCTCAGTTGGTAGAGCAGCTGACTCTTAATCAGTAGGTCGTAGGTTCGACCCCTACACGGCCCACCAATCAATCAAGACTTCCGGCCTCTTACCCCTCCGAGGCCCGGATGTCTGTTACGGATCGGCTATACGGGAGGGGAGCGTCGTCCCAGCAGTAAGAAGACGAGGAACAGGACGATAAAGATAACAAACAATATCTTCGCTATTCCCACAGCAGCACCCGCTATGCCGCCGAAGCCGAGCAGTCCAGCGATCAATGCGATGATTAAGAATGTTGCGGCCCAGTAAAGCATGATTAATGTCCTCCAGCGGTAGGAATTTTATTGTTACCACTGGTTACCAGCAAGAAGCTTGCCATGCGCGTACTTTGTATTCCTTCCACAGCTAAAAGGGCGGCTTATCAATCTCGCACGAGCAGCGGATATCCGTATTGAGCGAAGGGATGATCACATAACACCCCTTCCATCGAGTAATTTTTTCACGGTTTTGCAATTCTTACACGGGTTATACTAGTTGCACGAGTGCAGATCGCGGTCCTTATCCCAGCAAAGGAGATGACTATGAGCATTATTTTCCTGCAACCGATTGTCGCCCTGATCGCAGGTATCCTGATCCTGATGATCCCCAGGCTCTTGAATTACATCGTAGCGATATACCTGATCTTTATCGGCATCATCGGGCTCACGCACCTTTGATATCCGATTCGCCCTTGCCGGAATCAATTCGGCCATTCCGATAATAGCGACTGTAAATGCTCAAAGCTTAGTGGCTTGAGCACGTAATGGTCGAATTGCGCCTGTTGTACGCGCGTGTCGTCAGGATTTTGTGCATACCCGGTCAGAGCGACCAGCATCAGGCGTTCCCTGCCGTACGCCGCGCGTAGACGGCGGGCGACTTCATAGCCGTCCATGACCGGCAAGCCGATATCCAGGAAGACCACCTCGGGCATATTCTGCTGCGCCGCGTTTAAGGCCTGTTGCCCGCTGTGCGCAGCAGTCACTTCGTGTCCGAGCGTACGGAGCAGCATCGCCATCGCCTCGGCGGACTCGACATTGTCGTCCACCACCAGGATGCGCAACTTGCGGGCTGCGCTGGTTGAGGTCAATACACCGGATGAGCCAAGGTCCGATACTTCGGCGGATTCCGCCGCTATCGGTAATCTCACGGTAAACCGACTGCCGCGCCCCGTACCTGCACTCTCGGCTTCCACCGTACCCGAGTGCATTTCCACGAGACGCTTCACCAGAGACAAGCCCAGCCCCAGGCCGCCCTGCCGGCGATCCAGCGACCTGTCTTCCTGCGTGAAAAGCTCGAACACATGCGGCAGCATATCGGGCGATATCCCGACGCCGTTGTCGGTTACACTGATCGCGGCTATGTCACCCTCCCGCGCCGCACTGAGCATGATTTCTCCTCCTTTGGGAGTAAACTTCGCCGCATTGTTCAGAAGGTTCGAAATGACCTGAATCATGCGGGTCGCATCGGCATTCAGTATGATGTCCTTGCGCGGAAAGCTGACCCGAAAAGTGTGTTCATTCATCTGCATCACAGGCGTCACCGTCTCAACCGCCTGCTTCATGATGTCGGTCAGGCCGGCGAGTTCCTTTTTGAGGTCAATCCTGCCGCGCGTAATGCGCGCCACGTCGAGCAGATCATCCACAAGCCGTGCGATCTGTTCGACTTGCCGATCAATTATGGCGACCGCCCGGGGGAGAAAATCCGGGTGGTTCCCGGTCTCCTGCATCTTCAATAGTTGGACTGCGTTACTGATGGGCGCCAGAGGATTACGCAACTCGTGCGCCAGCATCGCGAGGAATTCATCCTCTTGACGCCGCGCCCCC
>JAMDBH010000062.1:0-422 GCA_023487615.1 Gammaproteobacteria bacterium | reverse complement strand
GTCTCCGCTCCCCTTCAAGGCGTCCGCGATTGCCGAATTAATGATTTCCCGATCGTCCGGATAGACGTCTTTAAAGGCGCTTTCGTAGGTGCCCGGAAACGAACCGGGTTGGCGGCCGTGTAACTCTTCCAGGTTGTCGGACCAGTGCACCCGCCCGGTTGAGATGTCCCAATCCCACGTCCCCACGCGCGCTGAATGCAGTATGAAACGCACATGGGATTCGTTGTTACGAATCGCTTCTCCAATCCGTCTCCGCGCCGTGATATCGCGTTCGATGCTGGAGGCTGCTACGACTTGGCCGGACGAATCCTTGATCGGTGAGATAGTCCGTGACACGTGCACGCGCCGTCCATCCTTGCCTACACGAATCGTCTCGTTGACCTCGATGCGCTTGCCGTTCCGCAACGAGTCCAGAATCCGTT
>JAMDBH010000139.1 GCA_023487615.1 Gammaproteobacteria bacterium | reverse complement strand
CTATATGCAGCTATCCGTTATCAAATTGACCCTCGGTTCAACAGTTGCATTGGGAGATGAGATAAATGTCCACGCCAATGACGGTATTAGTGATTGAGGCGGATGCCCAACGGCGCGATCTGTTGAAGACGTTGCTGGAATGTATAGACCACACGCCCATCTTGGTCGCCGATCCTAAAAAGTGGCGCGACGCCCTCGATAAACCCGACTCCGTTCATGTCGCTCTGCTCGGCCGGTGCGGGTCAAAAGACACTTTATTAGAAGTGTATCGCGCCATTACCGAATGGGCGCCCAATCTCCCCATCCTGTTGCTGAAGGAAACTGATATCCCGCAGCAGGTCCCGTTGGACCTCACGGGTGGTTTTCTAGCGACGGTGGATTTCCCGATCAAATATACCCAGCTCAACCACGTCCTGAGTCAGGCTCAGATCTACAAAGAGAGCAAAGAGGGCGCCAGCCTGAAACGGCCGTTGGAGATGTTTCGCAGCCTGGTCGGCAATAGCCGGGCGATCCGCGAGGTGCGGCAACAGATGGAGCAGGTCGCGCAGTCGGACGCCAACGTGCTGATCCTGGGCGAATCGGGGACGGGCAAGGAGGTGGTGGCGCGCAACCTGCATTATCAGTCGGCGCGGCGCGATCACAACTTCGTCCCCGTCAATTGCGGCGCTATCCCGTCCGATCTGTTGGAGAGCGAGCTGTTCGGCCATGAAAAAGGCGCCTTCACCGGTGCCATCAGCACGCGCCAGGGGCGCTTCGAAATGGCCGAGGGCGGTACCCTGTTCCTCGACGAGATCGGCGACATGAGCCTCGCCATGCAGGTCAAGCTGTTGCGGGTACTGCAGGAACGTACCTTCGAGCGGGTGGGTAGCAACAAGAGCATCGCCGTGGATGTGCGCATCATTGCCGCGACCCACATCAATTTGGAGGAGGCCATCAAGTCCGGTAAATTCCGCGAGGATCTTTATTACCGTCTGAATGTCTTCCCGATTCAAATGCCGCCGCTGCGGGAGCGGGTGGAAGATATTCCGTTGCTCATCAATGAACTGATCCTGCGCATCGAACACGAAAAGCGCGGTTCGGTGCGGCTTACCCCCACGGCGGTGCTGGCGCTCTGTCAGTATCCGTGGCCCGGTAACGTGCGCGAACTCGCCAATCTGATCGAGCGGCTCGCCATCCTTTATCCATACGGGTTGGTGGATCTGCAAAACCTGCCCGAGAAATTCCGTGCCGCGGCGGTGCTTGCTCAACCCTTGGGCGAGGAAGAGGTGCTGCCGGCTACGCTACAGCAGTCCGCGCGGCTGCCGCGCGATGGCATAGATCTGCGTGAACACCTCAAGAATATGGAAATCAACCTGATCCAGCAGGCTCTGGAAGAGACCGACGGGGTGGTAACGCGGGCCGCTACCCGGCTCAAGATGCGCCGCACGACGCTGGTGGAAAAGCTGCGTAAATACGGTCTACAGCGTGCCGACGAGCCGGCGGAATATTGACGCTCATTGTGGGGCATATTTTATAATAGTTTGTTTTATATAGAATAAGTAACGCGGGCACACTTTTTGCTCTCGGGAGTGGTACAGACCATTCCTAGCTGATTTACTAGCGAGAGCAACGACATGACGCACGCGCCGACTCACCATAGCCAGGGCCTGGAAGATGCCTTCCATGTTTTCACCCAGGTCTCGGAACAGCTTAGCGCCTCCTATCTCGTCCTTGAAAATCGCGTCGCCCAGCTCACCGACGAGCTAGCGGCGGCACGCAGTGAACGCCTGTTACAACTCGCCGAAAAAGAGCGTCTGGCCAACCGGCTGACGCATTTGCTCACCGTACTTCCCGCCGGTGTCGTGGTGCTGAACGGCGCCGGGCGCATCCAAGAATATAATCCGTTGGCCGTGTCCTTATTAGGCGAGCCCTTGCTGGGATTGAACTGGGCGGCGGTGGCCGCGCGCGTCTTTGCCCCGGAGCTGGGTGAAGGCCAGGAACTGTTACTGCGTGACGGCCGGCGCGTGAGTCTTTCCACCAGCTCATTAGGCACGGAAGCCGGTCAGATCTTACTGCTCAGGGATGTCACCGAGTTGCATGCCCTGCAGGAGGGTCTGAGCCGTCACCAACGCCTGTCGGCGATGGGCGAGATGGTGGCGGCGCTGGCCCACCAGATTCGTACTCCGTTATCCGCCGCATTGTTGTATACCTCCCAACTCGCTTCTCCCCAACATGACAATACAGATTACCGCCAGTATGCAGGTAAGGTGCTGTCGCGCCTTCGGCATCTTGAACGGCTGGTGAACGATATGCTGGTGTTCGCCAAAGGCGGACACTTCGGCGCCGACGAGATCGAGGTCGCAGCACTCTTGCAGGATTTGCAACAGGCGATGGATGCGTCGCTGTCCGTGGCAGGTTGCCGTTTGGAAGTGCTGGATGAGGCCCCGGAGGCGAAGTTGCACGGCAACCGTGAGGCCCTGTTGAGCGCCTTGCAGAATCTGGTTAGCAACGCCATGCAGGCCTGCGGCAAGGGCGGGCGCTTGCAGTTGCTGACTCACATCGTGAGCGACCCGCACGGTAGCGAGGCCGTCAATGTCCTGCTCAGCGACAACGGCCCCGGCATCCCCGACGCATTGCTGGAGCGGATCTTTGAACCCTTTTTTACCACTCGCGCGCAAGGCACCGGCCTGGGTCTCGCGGTGGTGCAGGCCATCGTCCGCGCCCATCAAGGGATGATGTGGGTGGAATCCGAACCGGGGCAGGGCAGCACCTTCGGCCTGCGCCTGCCGCTCAAGCCCGCGAAGATCTTACCCAGTGAAGTGGCGCAGCATACCGCGTGTACGGCACAGTTGTTTCCGACGTACAGGGATGTACTAGTGTCGCGGGAGGCAGGACGCCGAGAGCGACCGATAAACAGCGCCAAAAGAAAAAAACTTAAAGAGAGGATGTCATGAGTAATGCCACAGTGTTGATAGTAGAAGACGACTTATCGTTGCGTGAGGCCTTGTGCGACACCCTGCAATTGGCGGGTTACCCGGTGCTCGCCGCCCAAGACGGCCGCGAGGCCCTGGAGTTTCTGGAGGAGGGCGGGCGCGGCCGTGATCTCGGTATGGTGGTGAGCGACATCCAGATGGAGCGGATGGACGGTCATGCCCTGTTGAAACAGATCCGCATCCGTCGGCCCGATCTGCCGGTGTTGCTGATGACGGCCTTCGGCACCATCAAGAGCGCGGTGGAGGCGATGCGCAACGGGGCGGTGGATTATCTGGTGAAACCCTTCGAGGCCGAGGCGCTGATTCAGCGCGTGAGCCGCTTTTTGATTCATACCGCAGCCGAGGACGCAGAGTTGATCGCCGTGGATGAGCGCAGTCTGAAATTGGTCAGTCTCGCCCGGCGCGTGGCCGACAGCGAGGCCACAGTCATGATCGGCGGCGAGAGCGGCACCGGCAAGGAGGTGCTGGCGCGTTATATCCACCGTCATTCATCGCGCAGCAAGGGACCTTTCGTGGCCATCAATTGCGCGGCGATTCCGGAAAACATGCTGGAGGCCACCCTGTTCGGTTATGAGAAGGGCGCCTTCACCGGGGCCTACCAGTCCTGTCCCGGCAAGCTCGAACAGGCCGAGGGCGGTACGCTATTACTCGATGAAATCTCCGAGATGAGCCGCATCTTGCAGGCGAAGTTGTTGCGTGTCTTGCAGGAGCGCGAGGTGGAGCGGCTGGGCGGCCGTAAGCTGATTCCGTTAAATCTGCGCGTGCTGGCCACCTCTAACCGTATTCTTCGCGATGAGGTCGCCGCCGGGCGGTTCCGCGAGGATTTGTTTTACCGCCTCAATGTATTCCCGCTGTACTGGCCCGCGCTGCGTGAGCGTCCGGCGGACATTATTCCGCTGGCAAATTATTTTCTGGCGCGCAGCGCCCAGACCAGCCAGCGCCCCGCGCCGGCTCTGTCTGAGGCGGCCAAGGCGCGTCTGCTCGCGCACCGCTGGACGGGAAACGTGCGCGAACTGGACAACATCATTCAGCGTGCGCTCATCATGCAACCCGGCGATGAGATCGGCGCGGACGATTTGCAGTTTGAAGCCGTTGCAATGGAAGGCATACCGGCGCCTATGCAGACGCCCCAGCAAGAGAAACTGGGCGGCGATCTCAAGGCGCGCGAAAAGGAGTTAATTGTCGAGGCCCTCACCAAGACGATGGGTAGCCGCAAGCTGGCCGCCGTGCGGCTGGGGATCAGTCAGCGCACGCTGCGCTATAAGCTCGCGCGGCTGCGTGAGGAGGGCTACGCCCTGCCCGGTGAGGTTGGCGTGGAATCTGCATAATAACAGGGGGTGAGGCGTGAGGGGTGAGGAGTGAGGAGAAGCCGCATTTTACGCCTCATTCCTTACGCCTCGCCCCTCACCCTTAGAGCCCCTAGCCCCTGACTTTTAGGAAATACACATGAACGATATTGATGTCTCTCAACTTTTAAATCAACTGCGCAGCACGGCCGTCCTGGCCCGTGGTGAGACGGCCGCCGCCAGCCAAACCGCCGAGGGTGGTTTTGCGGATCTGCTCAAGCGGTCTATTGATGGGGTCAATGAGGCGCAACAGACAGCCTCGAAGTTGACCCAGGCCTTCGAGAGTGGCGACAAGCAGGCAGACCTCGCCGAGGTGATGGTCGCGCTGCAAAAGGCCAGCATTTCTTTTCAGGCGATGACCCAGGTACGCAACAAACTGGTGTCGGCCTATCAAGACGTGATGAATATGCAGGTATGAGAGATACAGACACAAGATACAAGATAAAA
>JAMDBH010000158.1:2942-4838 GCA_023487615.1 Gammaproteobacteria bacterium | reverse complement strand
GGTTTTTGCAACAGAGTACGCAGTACCTTGGTGTTCTTACCCGTCCCGCATTACAATAGCAGGCTGCCCTCATCCCCATCCCTTCTCCCAATAGAAGGGGGCGAGCCGAGGCGCTGCGCGTACTTTATATTATTTGGGCCGTTAGCTCAGCCGGTAGAGCAGCAGACTTTTAATCTGTTGGTCGTGCGTTCGATCCGCACACGGCCCACCACTTTGCACCGTTACGATGCGGGCCAGAATGGTCCATAAATTTTCCAGGAAATGTACAGGGTCCGGTTAAATGAAGCTGGCCGGCGAGATGTTTCATCCCCTGAGATCTGTGGCAAGGTTACCTTTGGAATAGTATGAGGGTCTGTTCCTTGGTCTGGTCGCCATTGGTGGCCTTCAGCGTCGCCTCATAGCGCGTACCGCGCTGCATGATGAGTGGCTCGAAGGCAAAGTCAAAATAGCCCCCTGAGTCAGTCTGCAGACTCTTTTTGAAGATATTTTGTTTGACGCCAAACGGCCCCACGATGGCGGTGCTGGCTTCGACCTCCACGTCTATGTTGGTGTTGGGCCAGCTACGCCCGCGCACCTCGATCTTGTTACCGCTGACCTCGCTGTTGTTGGCTGGGCTGTAAATATCGAGCGGCAAAAGCCTGTCGGCGCTTTCCCCGGGCTGAGCGGCAAAACTCCATGCCGCACGGGCGGAGTTCCCGGCCAGGTCTTTGGCGAGTATCTCCACGCGATACTGGCCCCGCTCCAGACCTTGCGGGATTTGATACTTTATGGCGCTGGCGGTAATGCTGCTGTCGCGGGTGACATCCCGGTCATTAAGCAGGAGGCGCACGGAACGCGGATCTACGCCCGACCCGCTGCCATCGTCGAGCGTGGCCGAGATGACCACAGGGCTGGATTTTTAATAACCGGGGAGTCTTTATCCTTGCCCACCTGCTCTAGGCGAGCGTGCGCCGATTGTTCACCCAGCACCAATGTAGCCGTAGCCGATATATTAACCCCCTGCGGGAAGTTGTCATTGCGACGGATCGTGTAGCGACCCTCGTAGACTCCCGAGCCTGCCGGAGCCTCGACCAAGGGGAGATTTTCCGCCACGCCTTCGATGGCGAAGCCCACCTTGGCATTGGGGGTGCCTTTGAGCGTGAATTTTAATTCAGTGCCGGGATCCATCTCCTGCACTGGGACCATCCTAAATTGCTCAATCACCGGCAGCACGGGTTTGGGCGTCGCCACTGGGGCTGCTTTGGCGATCATGAGCGGTTGATCCAACTTTGCGGTTGCGACCCGCTTACCGCGGCGCAGGCTGGCGCGCACTACGGTATTGGCGGTGAGGCGATCCTTGAGCTTGATGGTGTATTCCGCCTCATAGATCCCCGGTTCAATCTCTTGCATGGAGATGATGCGTTTCACACCCGTAATTCTGAGCGTAGCCTTTGAATCCGGCGTGCCTTCCAAGGTAAAAACCAGATCGGTCCCTGCTTCAAGGCGCTCCACGGCGTCCACCTCAAAACTGTCTATTTGAGGCTTGACCACGGGGGCGGCTTGAGCAAGGCCGGGCGCTATGACTGCGCTGACGAACAAGGCCAGAGGAACAAACAGTGTACGGACTGGTATCATAAAGCCTCCTTTAGCCGCAGCGATCAGAGAGGGTGCATTCACGGACTTGATGGCTCAATGTTACTCCTTACGAAAACAGGCGACAATCTTTACGGTTTGAAGATCAATTCAACATGGGTTAATTATGCACACCACACTGGTACATGTTCATGTGCTGTCCCAACACGTAGACGACTTCATCACTGCCACACGGGCCAATCACGAGGCCTCGGTGCGTGAGCCCGGCAACCGGCGTTTCGATGTGCTGCAGTCGGTGGAAGACCCGGCTCGTTTTATTTTGTA
>JAMDBH010000158.1:0-2932 GCA_023487615.1 Gammaproteobacteria bacterium | reverse complement strand
CAGGCCGGCGATCGCCTTTGCGCCATCCAAAACGCTCCCGCCGCCAACACCCAGCACCACTTCGATCCGCGCATTATCTGAAGTGGCGTGACGCGGTGGCGAATTGGATGGCCGCTCCAAGACAGGGAGTCACCTATCGCGGTTTATTTCCGCAAGAGAAGTCTGCGTGAATATCCCGGCTTTCACCCTATCGCGCCTGCCGCACATCGTATTCGGTGCGGGCCGTTTCAAAGAGACAGCGGATCTCGTCGCCTCGTTCGGAAAACGGGTGTTGGTCGTTACCGGCGCTCGATCATTTCAGAGCACGTCACAGTGGCATTGTCTGGTAGATGTGTTAAAGCAATCCGGAATTTCGTGGGAACACATCACAGTGGCCGGCGAGCCCTCCCCGGCGTTTGTGGATCAGGCCGTGCGTGATCTGCGCGAAGCGCGGATCGAAGTGGTGCTGGGTGTTGGCGGCGGGAGCGTTTTGGATGGCGCAAAGGCGATCGCCGGCCTGTTGAGGGTAGACCACTCCGTGATGGATTATTTGGAGGGCGTCGGTCCCGAGTTGCCCTATCACGGCCCTGCGCTGCCGTTCATCGCCGTGCCTACCACAGCGGGCACCGGTAGCGAGGCGACTAAAAATGCGGTGTTAAGCTTGCCGGGCAAACAGGGCTTCAAGAAATCATTTCGCCACGAGTTGCTGGTGCCGCGTTACGCGGTGGTGGATCCGGAGCTGCTTGCTACGTGTCCGCCGGAACTCATCGCCGCCAATGGCATGGATGCGCTCACCCAGTTGATCGAATCCTATGTCTCGATCAAGGCCAATCCCTTTACCGACGCGCTCGCCTGGAGCGGCATCGAGGCGGCGCGCGATGGTTTGCTGCCCTGGTACGAACAGGGCGTCGCGCAAAGCCGCAGCAACATGGCGTATGCCGCGCTGCTCTCCGGTATCACGCTCGCTCAGGTAGGCCTGGGTTCGGTGCATGGCCTCGCATCACCGTTGGGGGCCTTCTTCCCGATTCCGCACGGTGTCGTCTGCGGTACGCTGGTCGCGGCGGCGAGCGAGATCAATATCCGCGCGCTACAGAGCCGTGAACCAGAGCATCCCGCGCTGATAAAATATGCGCGGCTGGGTGAACTGCTTACCCAAAATAAATACAGCAACACCACAGTGGCGTGCAACGCACTTATAAAACTCTTAACGGATTGGACAGAGCGGCTCAGCTTGCCGCCGCTGAGAAATTACGGAGTAACCACCGCCGACTTTGAGTACATTGTAAAACACTCACGCGGCAGCAGCATGAAGACCAATCCGATTGTGCTTACGGATGAGGAGATTGGAGAGACTTTACAGATGCGGCTGTGAAGGCTGAGATTTGTCCTAATAACGGCGTTTCACCGCAGGGGGCGCGGAGAACGCAAAGAGATTCAGGCGGTTAGCTTCACAAACCCACTCACCCTGCGGGGGGCGCGGCGCAACGAGCTAAGAATTTGTTTTCCTCAGTATTCTCTGCGCCCTCTGCGGTTCAAGGGCTTTTTTAGGTTTATTCTACTGTCACGGATTTTGCCAGGTTACGCGGCTTGTCCACATCGGTGCCTTTGAGCACCGCGACATGGTAGGCAAGCAGTTGCAGCGGCACAGTATAAATAATCGGTGAGACATAGTCCTCACTGTGCGCGACGTTAATGACCTCTACCCCCTCAGTGGATCTTACCCCGGAGGAGGCATCGGCAAATACAATCAACTGACCGCCACGCGCGCGCACCTCTTGCAAATTGGACTTGAGCTTCTCCAGGAGGTCGTTGTTGGGCGCGACGGCGACGACGGGCATATCGGCATCCACCAGCGCCAGCGGACCGTGCTTCAGCTCACCGGCCGGATAGGCCTCGGCATGGATGTAAGAGATTTCCTTGAGCTTCAACGCGCCTTCCATCGCGACGGGATAGTGCGCGCCGCGCCCCAGGAACAACGCATGATTTTTGTCGGCAAAGCGTTCGGCGAGGATTTTAATCTGCTTGTTGAGTTCCAGGGTCTGCGTGATCTGGGCGGGCACGCGCTCGAGTTCGCGGACGATCTCCCCCTCCAATTCCTTGCTCATGCCGTGTCTGCGGCCTAACACCACCACCAGAATGAGCAACGCGACCAGTTGCGTGGTGAAGGCCTTGGTGGAGGCGACGCCAATCTCAGGTCCGGCGCGGGTCATGAACACCAATTCGGACTCACGCACCAGCGAACTCTCCGGCACGTTGCAGATCGCCAGCGAATGTCCAAAGCCCAGTTTTTTCGCCTCGTGCAGGGCGGCCAGGGTATCGGCAGTCTCGCCGGATTGCGATAGCGAGACGATCAGCGAGTTACGCCGCACGACCGGCTTCCGGTAGCGGAATTCACTCGCTACTTCCACGCTGCACGGGATACCCGCCAACGACTCCAGCCAGTAACGCGCAATCATCCCTGCGTGGTAACTGGTGCCGCAGGCGATGATGTGTACCCCTTGTATCTCGTCGAATATCTTGCCGGCCCCGGGCCCGAAAGACTCTTCCAGGACTCGCCCTTCGAAGACGCGGCCCTCCAGGGTGTCGCTCACCGCGCGCGACTGTTCAAAGATCTCCTTGAGCATGTAATGCCGGTATTCGCCGCGTTCAACCGCGTCCGCCGTCAAGTTGCTGATATGGACCTTACGATCCACCTGTTGGCCGGCTGAGTTGATGACACGCACACTGTCTTTGGTGATATCGGCGATGTCGCCGTCTTCGAGGATGATAAAGCGCCGGGTCACGGGCAACAGCGCCGCCACGTCCGAGGCGATGAAGTTCTCGCCCTCGCCGAGGCCGATCACCAGAGGGCTGCCGCGCCGGGCCGCGACGAGATACAAGGGGTACACATCATCGCCTGCGGCACCAGTTACCACGCAGGGATGATTGCGCGTTACTGGCTGGAGTCGTTGGC
>JAMDBH010000163.1 GCA_023487615.1 Gammaproteobacteria bacterium | reverse complement strand
CCACGGACATTCTCCGCTCGGGTCGGTCAGATTAATGGGATCGTTGCTGACGTAGCTGTACCGATTCACCCCATCCGGCATCCCGGCCGGGTCTTTGGAGATGAATCTTCCGATGGTCGGATCGTAATAACGCGCTCTGTAGAATTTAAAACTTACCGCCGTGAAGCATGTCAACCAGCAATATCCAAAGAGCAAAAATAAAAATAAGGCTTAAGGGGACTACCACGGCCAATATGAAAAAAACGTCCACATGACCTGCAAAAGGTGTCCATCGGTAGAACAAAAGTAGTGAAAAAACCGCACCCGAGTACCATGCCCCCTCGCGTTTTGCCAACCCAACCAGGGCATTTTTTTGCTCTACAGTGCGAGGCACCTGCCGAATGTATTGCAGAAAATTACCCAATAAAATCCCGAAAATCATTCCGGAACGGATAAGAAGTAATCCAGGAATTGCTACAGCGAACCTGCTAATCATTTCGCTGATTGATATCGGTTCATCATCTTCAATGTACGCATATATAACAATGCCAAGCACAAAAGCATACAACAAAAAAATGGTAGCCCAATCGCGCAACCTCCCACCTCCAAATCGCTTTACAGTGCGATCAGTTTGATCATTTTTTTCGGTTCGTCGCTTCATCCGCGCTTACAAATATGGTAAACATCAATTCCTGGGAGAAGCGCCAAACAGGGTCTGGTTACCGCTGCCCCCTGTACCCTGCAGATTACTGAAGTAGCCGTCGCGGTTAAAAAGACTTCCCGTGAGGCTAATTGCTGATCCAGTGGCTCCAGATAGGAAATTAGCCGAGCTTTCTAACGAGTCATCAATAGCGCGTGCAGCATTCAACCGCGCCTCCGCACGTCCGGGTCGAGGCAATCCATCTTCAATGCGACTCCCTGCTATACGGCGAATCGGACAGATCGAAGCCCCAGGCGCGCGAATCCACTTGCGCGCCGTTCACCACCAGTTGCTCCAGGATGCGGTTGCCGTTGGCGTCGTAGCGGTAGTCGCGCAATTTGCCCGCGCCGTCGCTGGCGCGGATCGCGCGGTCGACCGGGTCGTACTCGGCGTTCACTGTGTGCCAGGAGGCGTCGATGCCCTGCTTTTGACGACCCAGACTGTCGAAGACGAGCGTGGCCGTGTCGGCCTCGCCCGCGCCGATCACGCCGTCGCCGTCCTTGTCGCCCAAGCGGGTGACGCTGACGGGATACAGGCCGCTGGCGTCGAAGGCGGTCGTGACACTGGGGCCCGTGCCGCTACTGTAGTTGGCGAGCGCAGCACCCGTGAAGTCGCGCAGGCGTTTGCTGCCGGTCGGGTTGCCATAGGCATCAAACGCGCGCTTGACCCAGCTCACCGCCTGCCCCGCCGCCGGGCTCACGCCCGCTGCGGGAACCACGCCGGCTTTGAGCTTCACTTCATCGGTGAGGTTGCCCTTGACGTCATATGCGAGCAGCGTCCAGTTGCCGCGCGCGTCTTTGACGCGTTGCGGCTGGTTGAAGCCGTTGAAGTCGAAGAACTGCACCGTCGCGCTCGAGGGTTGCGTGATCTGGGTGACGTTGCCCAGCGCGTCGTATTGGTATTGGGTGGACAGCCCCAGCGGGTCTTGTTTAGTGAGGCGGTTGTAGGGGTTGGCCGTGTCGTAGGTGTAGGCGTGGGTCGCATTGTTTTCTTCGACGATGGCGAGCGGGTTGCCCCATTCGTCGAAGAAGTGGCTGCGCGTCTGGCCGCGCTCGTTCGTAACCAGGGTCTCGCGCCGGAAGTCGTTGTAGCGGAAGGTGGTGGTCTCGTTGTGGGGCAGCGTGGCGTGGCGGAACACCCGGCCGTTGGCGTAGTACTCGAATTTCATGCCATTGCCGCGTGGGAGGGTGTATTGCTTCATGGCGTGGGCCAGGTTCTGCCCTTCGGCGGCGCTGTAGTATTCCTATATCGACAGATCATAAGCGATAAGCATGTTCTCACGAGTCATAGCCTCCCTAATCGCCGCAATCTGACGCTTTTCGATTTCCCATACCCATATTTCTTCGTTGAGGTTCGTCAACGTACCATGAGTCGGATTACTGTTGATCCACTCTTTGAGCGTACGGCTTCCCATATTGCGGCGCAGGTGGTCTCCTGAAAGGAAATTGATTGGAAAGACATCTCTGAGCATGTTGCGAAAGCTTGCGGTATTATCGACCGTTACGGCGCTCAATCGCCTAAACCAGCGGTTCGTTTGCTCTCTCTCTGCTTGACTCGCATAACCACTGGTTGTCATCCCTGCCGGAAAATATGCGGGGCCCTTTTTAAAGGCCTTGGTATACGCGTAACCGTATTGGAACTGGTAGTAGGAGAATAGCCTCGCCGCTATGGCGCGAAACCAGCCGGAGTCAAAGTCGCGCAAATAGGCGTCATGGCAAAACACAATGCCTCGATCAATGCCATAGTCAGCGTATCCTTTCATTGCCGCGCCACACTTTATCGTGCCGAAATACCATGAGCTAAGGCTAAAGGTGTCAACATCTGGAAAACCTCGCGTGTTTAGAGTGGCCTCCCATTCCCTAAAAGACACGGACTTATCAGCGACACCTTCCTTGAATAGACCAACGTATGTTGGCTCGCAACCAAGACTGCGAAGCGTCTCCACATAGTAATCGTAGACGATTCTAGTCGCCGATCTCTCATATCCGCTACCATGCAGCGCTAGACAATGCGCGGAAACAAGCGGAAACAAGTTTCGCATAGGTGAACGGTTAGCGTGGAGAAATTCCGGAGAGTGTTTGTCCTCCTGAGCCTCCTGTCAACATATTGGAAAAGTAGTCGGCGTTCTTCCCGCCCTGATAGATGAGATCGAGGCCAACCGCTTGCCCTAGGCCGTAGTTCCATGGCAACGAAGATGCTCCGATCGTCCTTGTTCCATTGATGGAAAATGGCAGCCGGATACTACACTACTCCCCGTTGACCGAGTCGCTTTCCTCTAGCTTAAGTTCATTTCGTGAGTCAAAAGCCAGCAAGTCGGGCATCTGCTCAGCAATAAGTCTATTGAAATCGAGCCCATGAACAGCAGCATAGGAAGCTTCGCGTGCAGAAACCGCAAAGAGCATACATATGACCGTCTTGGGGTCAGTTTCGGTGCACAGATAAAGCCCTTCAGGAAAATAGAACGGATGGGTACAGTACAGGTGCCTAAACTCAGAATTCTCAGATAGCGGGGTTTTCCAGTCTATTACCTCTCCATCGTAAGGAGCTTCATGCAGCCGAAGAACATCATCTGCAAACCTGCTCAACACCCTAACAACGGCCTCAGCTGGAACTGAATCATATGCGCTCATCGCCAGTTCCATTCGCACATCCTTGTTTGGACCGATCCCAGCTGTCTGCTTCAAAAGATGGCGCCCCAAACCGAGGGTTACGTAGGTATGGGAACCTGGAATCGGCTGGTTCTTGAAACCCAATACGTGATAGGACTTCAGCTCTTCCCCATACACGCCAGCGGCGCGACCTCCAAGATGACTCCAATACTTGTCGACAGACTGCTCGTAGGCACCTAAGTACCTCTCAAGATGCTCCAAGATTGGAGTTTCATCCCCCATGGCGATACGCTCGGCCTTCAGTAGATCGAGAACAAAACACATTCTTCGGCTCCAAGGTTGCTTGATGGCTCATTTTCTTGGTGAGACTCCTTGGATTGTTTGTTTGCCCGTGCCCCCATCGACGCTGAAATAGGATTTATTCGATTGAGACGTAGGCATGGTGGGGGCTTCCGCGGATCCGGGGGATACCAAGAGATCCAAAACGAATTCCCCTACGTCACGCCACGTGATACCAGTTCCAAGTATTCCGCTGGATTGATTTCCGCTAAGCACACCACCACCTGCCACAACGGCCGAGAGCTGGTTGTCACTCATATTGCACTCAGGGCATCGCACTCGCAGATTGCTCGTATCGTTCAGTTTGTCGAGCAGTTCATTGCGTGAGGGAGGAACGCCTGTACGAAGAGTTTCTTCTGCTGCTTTGTTGATGATCTCCGCACTCTTCTCGGGGTAATGGTCGCCATGCCAGTCTCTAGCCTTTCCCGAACCAGGCGGGACAGTTACTTCCTTACCGCAAGTTTCGCAAAGCTTCCCACCTGTTGGACCATCTGGAGCACGGTTCCAGATATCACGCAGGCTTTGTATACGTAGCTTGGCCCTAGCGAACAGCTTTTCGGCATCTTGGATGCCTTTGGCGGCGAGTTTAGCCAAGAGTCCCTCGCCAATTTCACCAGTTGGGTCCGTCACGTTTGTAGGGTCATTCTCAACATACGCATACCGATTAATGCCCCCGCGTAGGCCAATCGGATCCCGCTGCGTAAATCTACCTATGCTCGGGTCGTAATACCGCGCCCTGTAATACATCAGGCCCGTGGCGTCCGGCTCCCGCCCGGTGTAGCCGTAGGTCGCAATCGTCCCGGTGCTTGCTGTCTTGTTTCCCCACGCATCAAACCGTTGCGTGCCGGTCGTTGTACCAAGATTGTCGGTGGTGGCCACGCTGCTGTTCAACCCGTCCTGATGGTAGTACGCCGCATTCGCCGCCGGCTGAGTTGTCTGCCCGGTCAGCCTAATCAGCGGATCGTCCCAATTCGGCCCGTGCGCGTAGACGGCCTGGATCGTGTTGGCGCTATTCAGTTCGGCATGAATGTCCGGCCCGTTGTACAGATAGTTCGTGGTGGTGGCGCCGACGGTCTTCCTGATGCGTCTACCCTGATCGTCGTGGGGTGGTTTCGATACACCCTCCGGCGGCCCGCTTGGTCATACTTATGCAGCCAAACCAGGACAAACAGCTATGCCCCGATTCAATGGCCTGTCGCTCACCGACGACGAACAACGCTGGATT
>JAMDBH010000042.1 GCA_023487615.1 Gammaproteobacteria bacterium | reverse complement strand
TATTATCCACGGCAACGAACGCGTGCTGCGAGCGCGCTTATCGGACGCCAAGTTCTTTTTTGAGCAGGACAAAAAAACCAAGCTCGAAGAACGTGTGCCCAAGCTCGCCAATGTGGTGTATCACAACAAACTGGGTAGCCAGTTGCAGCGGGTGGAGCGTATTCAGAAGCTCGCCGTGGCCATCGCCGAGCGGCTCAAGGAAATTAAATTCGCGGCGGACATCAAGCACGTCGAGCGTGCGGCGTATTTGTGCAAGGCTGACTTGCTCACCGACATGGTCGGCGAATTTCCAGAGCTACAAGGTATTATGGGATATTACTATGCCTTGCATGACGGTGAAGCCCCGCAGGTGGCTGAGGCGATTCGAGAACACTATGAGCGTGTGTCCGTCAGTGCCGTGGGAATTTGTGTCGGGCTTGCGGATAAATTAGATACGCTGGTTGGCATCTACGGCATAGGTCTGATTCCAACCGGTGACAAAGACCCGTTCGGGCTGAGGCGCGCTGCGCTGGGTGTGTTACGCACACTCGTGGAAAATAAGTTGATGCTTAACCTCATGCAGCTTTTAGAAATCGCCGAGGGGCAGTTCCCATCGGATTTAATCGAAAAAGATACTGTGTCCAAGCTGTACGATTTCATGCTGGAACGTCTCAAACCCTACTTGCGTGAACAGGAATACAGGCACGATGAAATCGAAGCGGTCCTGAGCCTGCGGCCGACCCGCATGGATTGGATCGTGCCGCGTCTCAAGGCCATACAGGAATTCCGCAAAATGCCCGAGGCGGAAAGTCTTGCCGCCGCCAACAAACGCATCCGCAATATCCTCAAACAGACGCAGCGCGAACCGATGGAGATAGTCAATGCGAGTTTGCTAAAACAAGATGAAGAGAAGCATCTCGCCCAGCATTTGGCGCTGCTCGAAACAGAAGTCATGCCGCTCATCCATCACGGAGAATACACCCAGGCGCTCAAGCACCTCGCCTCGCTGCGTCCCGCGGTAGATGCGTTTTTCGACAAGGTAATGGTGATGGCGGAGGATGCGGCCCTGCGCGATAATCGCCTCGCGCTGCTCACCAAGCTGGAAGGGCTGTTCATGCGCGTGGCGGACATTTCCAAGCTACAGTATGGCGTTCAACAATCCTGAATAACTTGAAGCTCATCATCCTCGACCGTGACGGAGTAATTAACTACGACTCCGACGAATATATTAAATCGCCCGAAGAGTGGCTCCCAATCCCAGGCAGCCTGGAAGCGATTGCGCGCCTGACACGTGCAGGTTATACGGTGGTGGTGGCGAGCAACCAATCCGGTGTGGGTCGCGGGCTGTTTGATCTCCAGACCTTGCGGCGCATCCACGAAAAAATGCAACAAGCAGCAGCACAGGCGGGCGGCAACATCGCCGCGGTATTTTTCTGCCCGCACACGCCGGACGACCACTGCGACTGCCGTAAACCAAAACCGGGCTTATTCAAACAAATCGCGCAACAATTCCATTGCGATCTACACGGCGTATATGCGGTGGGCGACTCGCTGCGCGACGTCGAGGCGGCGCGCGCGGTGGGCGCAATGCCCATATTGGTGCGCACCGGCAAAGGGTCGCGCATCGCTCAACAGGATGTGCCCGATAACGTCCCTGTTTACGACGACCTCGCCGCATTTGTAGACGCTTTGCTTGCCGCGCCTCAAGCCTGATGTTGTTTCTGCGCTCGTTAGTGTTCGCCCTGTGCCAGGTCTCCTCCACGCTGGTGTTTGCCCCACTCAGCGTGCTCAGCGGCGTGCTGCCGTTTCGCTTTCGTTATCGCTTTATCACGCAGTGGAGTTGTTTCAATCTGTGGTGCGCGGAAAAAATCTGCGGTCTGCGTTATACCGTCGAGGGACGCGAACATATCCCCACGCAGCCGTGCGTAATCCTGTGCAAACATCAATCGGCCTGGGAGACCTACGCGCTGCCGTGCATTTTTCCGCAGATGTTGTCCTGGGTGTGCAAACGCGAATTATTGTGGATTCCATTTTTCGGCTGGGGCTTGGCGATGATGCAGCCCATCGCCATTGATCGCAAGGCGGGCCGCCGCGCCTTGGAGCAACTGGTCGAGCAAGGTACGGCGCGGCTGAACGACGGCCGCTCGGTGGTGATTTTCCCGGAGGGCACGCGCGTGGCGCCAGGCAGGAAGGGCCGTTACGGCATCGGCGGCGCGATGTTGTCTGAGCGAAGCGGTTACCCGGTGCTGCCGATCGCGCACAATGCAGGTGCGTTTTGGCCGAAGCGGGGTTTTATCAAACGCCCCGGTGTAATCCGGCTGGTGATCGGGCCACTCATCCAAAGTAGTAATAAAAGCGCCACGGAGATTAATGTACAGACAGAAACGTGGATAGAGAATGAGATGAAGATAATGGAATAGAAAGCAATATTAACTTGCGGACAATAAGGCTCCGCTCATCTTGGTTTTGAGTTTTTATAGAGTTGCGTATTTGAACCAGTCGTCGTATTGTTAGACGAGTGATTGCACTTCAATTTACATCATAATGGAATCACGACCTATGGAGCACTCTCTTGATAGTCAAACACCTTATACGCCAAGATTGGGCTTGGGAGAGACAGTTTCTTCAGCGAAACTAGGCGCGGGACTTAAGGGCGCTTATCCTGCTTTTTTGGAGTTTTTCGCCGGGAGTGGTCTAGTTGCCGAAGGTCTCAAAGATATCTTTCAGCCCGTCTGGGCGAACGACATCTGCGCGAGAAAGGCGGCTGTGTACTCAGCTAACCACGGCATCCAACATTTTCACCTTGGCTCGATTACCAATGTAAAAGGCAAAGACCTGCCGTATGCACCATTAGCATGGGCTTCCTTTCCTTGCCAAGACCTTTCTCTTGCGGGCATTACCGAAGGTATTCACGCATCACGCAGTGGTTTGGTTTGGGAGTGGCTTCGTATCATCGATGAAATGCCTAAGCGTCCGCCGGTGTTGGTGGCGGAGAATGTGGCGGGACTCGTTTCTGCCGCTGGCGGTAGCCACTATCGGGCGCTGCATCGAGCATTGGCCCAAAGAGGCTATGTCGCAGGCGCCATGCTGATCGATGCCAGCCACTGGGTTCCCCAGTCCCGCCCGCGCGTTTTCGTTGTTGCCGTCGAAGCAGGAAAGAGCATTCCACAAGAACTTATCAGCACAGGTCCCACTTGGCTGCACCCGGAGGTAGTACGTAAAGCGACTGTGGGCCTCCACGAGGGTTGGGTTTGGTGGGCCATGCCAGATCCTCCGGTACGCAACCAGACGTTAACGGACATCATTGAATGGGATGCGGTCTTCGCCAGCCCAGAAACAGAAGAACGCAATATTCGATTGATCTCTCCACGGCACGCTATCCTGCTCAATGCAACGCCCAAAAGCAGGCCCTTTGTGGCGCCGGGTTATAAACGTACTCGCAATGGCAAGCAGGTCTTAGAGTTGCGCTTCGATGATCTTGCCGGATGCTTGCGCACACCCGAAGGCGGCAGCAGCCGCCAAGTGCTTGTTATCCGCAAGAATGGACAACTCCGCAGTCGGCTTCTGACTGTACGCGAAGCCGCCCGCTTGATGGGCGCCCCCGATAGCTACAAAATTCCCGGCAGCTATAACGATGGCTACAGAGCGATGGGCGATGCGGTCGCCGTCCCAGTTGCACGCTGGCTTGCAAGAAAGTTGCTTCTCCCTCTGGTATTGGCAACGAATGAATAAGAAACTTGAAAGCAAGCTTGTCCAGTTTCGGGAGAACAAACAGATTGTCAATGTGGGGGCGCTTGGAACAGTTCTCATAATCACCCGAAAAGCCAAGAAGCTCGGCTTGCCACTTGACCCCGGTGCTCTCATAACTGAAGGCGGCGGCCAAGTTTCGGGGCTAAGCGGCAACGCGATCAACAAAATCCTTCGGGAACATGGTGTCAGTAGTTCGGTGGGTACCGAATCTGGCCGAACCAGCCGTGGCACCCCCAGTCTTGCACGGGCCTACGCTGAGTTCTTAAACGAGCTAAATCGCCAAGGCCTGGGCAAGCTCAATGAGATCGAGGCATGGTGGGTCGCTCGATTTGTCGATTATTTCAACACTGAGCCGTTTAAGCTCAACTATGACCAGAGCAAGACCTTGGGTGCAGTGCTTCGCAACTTGCTCGATCAGGCCATCGAGCGTCAGCGTAAATCTCCCGGCAAAACTTACATCGGTGCGGTTCTCCAGCATCTTGTTGGAGCTAAGCTCGAACTTGCTTTGCCCGAGGTGAACATTATACACAACGGCTTTTCAGTCGCCGACGCGGTTTCGGATCGCTCCGGTGACTTTGTGATTGACGATGTCATCATCCATTGCACAACGGCGCCAACAGAAGCGCTCTTGAAAAAATGCAAAACGAATCTGCAATCAGGCAAGCGTCCGATCATTCTAACCATTTCCAAAATGATTGGAGCAGCCGAAGGTGCTGCCGAGGGTCTTGGTATTGATGGCCGCGTCGAAATCATGGACGCCCTGCAATTCTTAGCCGCCAACCTCTACGAAATGAGTCTGTTCAAGGCCGCACAACGCAAGGTCACCATTGAGAAGCTTGCTGAGAAATACAATGAAATCATCTTCAAGCATGAATCCGACGCGAGCTTGCGCATTGATTTTGGTTGAAACCGAACCCCTTGGCAGACAATCTAACCTCTGAGCAGCGAAGCGCTGCAATGCGGCGCGTGAAGGGCAAGGACACCTCCATCGAGCTTGCCATTCGGCGCCTTTTACAGAGCATGGGCCAGCGGGGATACCGGCTTCATCGAACCGATATCCCCGGTAAACCTGATATCGCCTGGATCGGACGTAAGCTTGCACTTTTTATCCACGGTTGCTTCTGGCATGGGCATAACTGTCCACGCGGAGC
>JAMDBH010000066.1:21218-22620 GCA_023487615.1 Gammaproteobacteria bacterium | reverse complement strand
GTGTTGATGCGCGGGTGGTGTTTGCCGCGCTGGATGACGTCGAGTGGCAGATGGCGTAGCGCTCCCTGAGAGCCGCCCTTTTCCTCATCGGCGCGAGCGCCGGAGAGCAGCGCCTCCAGGCCGCGCCCCAGGCCGCGTTTCTTGACTATCACCTTGCCTCGTCTCCTTTTCTAATAAACCGCAGCGCCAGACGCCGCCTCATTGGCCGCACCGGCCAGCCCGGCGTCTTTTTTTATCATCTCGCCGGCCAGGGCCAGGTAAGCGAGCGCGCCCCGCGAGGCGCGGTCATAGACCAGCGCCGGCAGCCCATGACTGGGAGCCTCGGCCAGGCGCACATTGCGCGGAATCACGGTGGCGTAGACCTGATCGCCGAAGTGCTGGGTAAGCTGGGCCGCCACGTCGTTGGCGAGATTGTTGCGCTGGTCGAACATGGTGCGCAACAGGCCTTCGATACTGAGGGTGCGGTTATGCGCCTCGCGGATCTTGTCTATCGTGCTGAGCAGCGCGGACAGGCCCTCCAGCGCATAGTACTCACACTGCATGGGAATCAGCACCGAGTGCGCCGCCACCAGGGCGTTCACGGTGAGCATGTTCAACGCCGGCGGGCAGTCAATCAGGATATAGTCATAATGATCGCGCACCGGCTCCAGCGCGGCGCGCAGCCGTGACTCACGATCCTCACGCTGCATTAGTTCGACCTCGGCCGCGGTGAGATCGGAGTTGCCGGGCAGCACAAAGAACCGTTTGCTACGCGTCTCGACGGCGGCCTCGGCGACCGTGGCCTGGCCCATCAGCACTTCATAGGAGGAGGATTGCAGCGCGTTTTTGTCTATCCCGCTGCCCATGGTGGCGTTGCCCTGCGGGTCGAGATCAATCAACAGCACGCGGCGATTGCACGCAGCCAGTGACGCAGCCAGATTGATGCCGGTGGTGGTCTTGCCGACACCGCCCTTCTGGTTGGCCAATGCGATAATTTTTCCCATCAAACTTTGTCTATATACTAAAAACTACGTTAGTGATGCATCACAAATCAATCCCTCCCCCTTGATGGGGGAGGGTGGGGTGGGGGTGAAAAAAGTTGCTATCATCTCACCCTCCCCCTCACCCCCTCCCATCAAGGGAGGGGGATATATTTTTTTCTGGGTGGCTTTCG
This sequence comes from Gammaproteobacteria bacterium, assembly GCA_023487615.1. Next base: position 21,467 of record JAMDBH010000066.1, on the reverse strand, counting down.
TTTATGAATCCATTAGCAATAAAGGGCGTTGCTAGGCACGCGTAATACGCACGAGATGACGTTGCTCATCCAGGCCGGGCACAACCAGTTTGCAGACCTCCAGGACCTTGAAGGGTGAGATTACCTGTCCCAGCTCATCTTTGGGGTAGTTGCCTTTCATGGCCAGAAATTCGCCGTCTTCCGTTAAGAGATGCCCCGCAAGCCTCAACATCTCGGCAAGGTTCGCAAAGGCGCGTGTAAGCAGTGTAT
>JAMDBH010000066.1:3008-21208 GCA_023487615.1 Gammaproteobacteria bacterium | reverse complement strand
GGTGCGCTCGATCAAGGGCTTTGAAAATGCGCACCTCATGCGTCCCGGTTATGCCATTGAGTACGACTATTTCGATCCGCGCGATTTGCAGCCGTCTTCCGTTAAGAGATGCCCCGCAAGCCTCAACATCTCGGCAAGGTTCGCAAAGGCGCGTGTAAGCAGTGTATCGAATTTTTGCGCCGGCCGGTACCTCTCCACCCGCTCGTGCACCACCTGCACGTTGTCAAGCCCAAGCTCACCCTTGGCCTGGATCACAAAGCGGGTCTTTTTGGCATTGCTGTCGAGCAGGGTGAATTGATACTGCGGGCACGTAAGGGCCAAAGGAATCCCCGGCAGGCCGGCGCCGGTGCCGATGTCCAGGATGTCCGGCCCTTTCAGAAACGGCCGCACCGCCAGGCTGTCGAGAATATGGTGCGTAATCATTTGCACAGGATCACGCACTGCGGTGAGGTTATAGGTCTTGTTCCACTTGTCGAGCAGCGCCACGTAGTCCAGCAGGCGCCGCTCGGACTCTGCGGGCAGCGCCAGCCCCAACTCCTCCAGCCCCCGGCGCAACACCTCCCCTTGCAGATCCCTCAGCGGCTCGGGCATGAGGTTACTGTGCGCGATACTGCTTGATGTGCACCAACAGTAACGAAAGCGCCGCGGGCGTAACCCCGGAAATACGGCCCGCCTGGCCTAACGTGGCAGGTTTGTGGCTGTGCAATTTTTGCTGGATTTCCTTGGACAGCCCGCGCACGTTCATATAATCGAAATCCGCCGGCAATGCCGTTTCTTCATGCCTGCGCTGACGCGCGATTTCGTCGTGCTGGCGCTCGATGTAGCCGTGGTATTTTGCCTGTATCTCCACCTGTTCGGCGGCCTTGTCATCCGCCAGCGCCTCACCCGCGCCCGGCAACGTCATCAAGGAGCGGTACGTGACATCCGGGCGGCGCAGCAAATCCAGCAGATTATATTCGCGCGTTATCGCCTGGCCGAGCACCCGTTCGGCATCGGCGGCGGATATTGATTCCGGCCGCACCCACGTCGTGTCCAAGCGTTGCTGCTCTTTTGCAATCGCCTCGCGCTTTATTTCAAGCGCCTGCCAGCGCGCGTCATCCACCAGCCCGAGCTCGCGCCCCTTGGGCGTCAGGCGCAGATCGGCGTTGTCTTCACGCAGCATTAAGCGGTATTCCGCGCGACTCGTGAACATGCGATAAGGCTCGGTCGTGCCGCGTGTGATGAGATCATCAATCAGCACGCCGGCATACGCCTCGTCGCGGCGTGGACACCACGGCGCTTTATCCTGCACGCGCAACGCGGCGTTGATGCCCGCGATGATGCCTTGCGCGGCGGCCTCTTCATAGCCGGTGGTGCCGTTGATCTGACCGGCGAAGAATAAATTGTTAACGATCTTGGTTTCGAGCGACGGCTGCAAATCGCGCGGATCGAAATAGTCGTACTCAATGGCATAACCGGGACGCATGAGGTGCGCATTTTCAAAGCCCTTGATCGAGCGCACCAGTTCAATCTGCACATCAAACGGCAGACTGGTCGAGATACCGTTGGGATACACTTCATGCGTGGTCAGACCCTCCGGCTCGACAAAAATCTGATGCGAGGTTTTTGTCCGCGAAACGGGTGATTTTATCTTCGATAGACGGGCAATAGCGCGGCCCCGCACCCTCAATCACGCCGGTATACATAGGTGAGCGATCGAGACCTTTGCGAATTATCTCATGCGTTTTTTCATTAGTGTGCGTGATGTGGCAGGGCACCTGGCGCGGGTGATCTTCGACGCGCCCCATGAATGAAAACACCGGCAGCGGTTCGTCACCGGGCTGCGGCGTGAGCTTTGAATAATCAATCGTGCGCCCGTCTATGCGCGGCGGTGTGCCGGTCTTCAAACGTCCCACACGAAACGGCAAATCGCGCATGCGTTGCGAGAGCGCATTCGCGGGCAGGTCGCCCGCGCGACCGCCTTGATAATTAGAAAGGCCAATATGAATGCGCCCCGCGAGAAACGTACCCACCGTCAACACCACGCACTGCGCCAGAAAACGCACACCCATTTGCGTAACCACCCCCGTCACGCGCCCGCCCTCGATAATCAAATCCTCCACCGATTGCTTCTCGTCAAGGAAATTGACTTGCGCCTCTAGCGCATGACGTACCGCCTGCCGGTACAGCACGCGGTCCGCCTGTGCGCGCGTGGCGCGCACCGCCGGGCCCTTGCTTGCATTCAAAATGCGAAACTGTATGCCGGCCCGATCCGCCGCAACCGCCATGAGGCCGCCGAGTGCGTCAATTTCCTTGACGAGATGCCCCTTGCCGATGCCGCCGATGGACGGATTGCAACTCATCTGCCCCAGCGTCTCGATGCTTTGCGTGAGCAGCAACGTGCGCGCGCCCATGCGCGCAGAAGCAAGCGCCGCCTCGGTGCCGGCATGGCCACCGCCGATCACGATCACGTCGAATTTATCTTGGTACAATATGGTTCAGAACCTAAAGCTTGATCTCTTTAATTTTGCGCTCAACGGACTGCAACAATTCTTTTAGCAAGGCGCAGTACTGCGGCAAATGGGCGAATATCTTTTCAGCCAAGGCCTCATTGTAGGTATGCACGGTATTATTGCGGTCGTCCACCATCTCCAACGCAGTGGTCGCGCTTTTATCATTCAGCAGCCCAATGTCGCGAAGCAGACGAAGGCACGTTTTAGGTGAGGCGCACTCCAAACCTTCCACAACATCCAAATAACGCTGGCACGCCTTCCATGTCGCCTCAAAAGTGTACTCGAAGCGTTGAATTGCGCCATCGCGCTCCAACTTGGAGGGCTGCGGAATTTGCAATGCCTCCTCAAATCTTGCAACGGCCTGCCGCGCAAGACTCAAGCGCAATTTCAGGCGCTCCATAAAATACCTTCCTCCTTTATGCGCTGCCGAAAGCCATCATCCGCATGGGATAAATCCACTATCTCCACACGATAAGGAATGGTGCTTTCTTCCAGTCTTTCACGCAAGTGTGCCAACGCGCCGGGGGGCAATGCTTCGAGCGGCTCTACAGCAATGTCCACATCCGATGTACGCTTTGGCGTACCCCGCGCCCACGAACCAAAGAGGTACACCCGCACCCTCGCATGGCGCAACTCATCGAGCACCAAGGCGCGCACAGCTTGCAAATAAGGCGCTCCCCGCATCGCAATATCCGCTCCGCTATTTTTTACTGGGCTTACCATAAATATCTACGCCATGAAAGCTTTAATCTCGATAAACCTCTTTACGATGTCCTACGGCGATCACCAAAACAGTTAGAACCTGATCCTCAATGCGGCACAGCAAGCGATAATCACCGATGCGGTAACGCCACAACCCTGTTTTGTCGCCATGCAAGGCTTTACCCAAACGGCGCAGATTGTCATTGGTGGCAATGCGTTCGCGCAGATAATGCACAATACGCCGTTGAGCAGTTTGATCCAGGCGCTTTAAGTCTTTCAACGCCGCGCTGTCAAACTCAATTTTCCAAACCAAGCTGGCGCTCGACCTCTTCCAGGGAAATACGCGGGTTATGCTTTTCCAGGCGTGTTAAGGCGAGCAGGTAGTCTTCTTCGTCCTGCAAAAACTCGGTGATCGCCTTCTTGGCGTAATAACTCTTGGTGCGGCCGGTCTTGCGCGCCAAATCTTCCAAGCGCTGCTCAATCTCCGGCGGTAATCTCAGAGCCAACATACATTAATCCTCCTATTGCTATACAAGTATAGCAATAGGAGAGAAGCTGCACAATCAAAGGAGAATCAGGTCACAATTGATCTAACGGACTCTGTACACCCTTCCCGCCGCGATTGAGCACGTGCGTGTAAATCATCGTCGTGCTTACATCCTTGTGACCCAACAACTCCTGTACTGTACGGATGTCATAACCGCCTTCCAGCAGATGCGTGGCAAACGAATGGCGGAAGGTATGCGGCGTTGCGGGTTTAGTCAGCCCGGCGTCGCGCACCGCCTGCTTCACCGCGCGCTGCACCGCTTGGTCTTGCAGATGATGCCGCCGCGTTTCGCCCGAGCGCGGATCCACCGAAAGTTTCGCCGCGGGAAACACGTACTGCCACGCCCAATCACGACCTGCATTGGGATATTTTTTGTCCAGCGCATAAGGCAAATACACCGCGCCGAAGCCCGCCTCCAAATCCTGCTGATGTAAATCCTTGACACGTTGCAAATGGGCCTTAAGCGGCTCCGCCAGCGTAGACGGCAACATCGTTACCCTGTCCTTAAAACCCTTGCCGTCCCGCACCAGAATTTCACGCCGCGCAAAATCCACATCCTTGACCCGTAGCCGCGCGGCTTCCATGATGCGCAGTCCTGTGCCATACAACAAGCTTGCCATCAGCCAATACGTCCCCTCCAACCGTGTCAGCACCGCTTGTACCTCTTCGCGCGTCAACACCACCGGCAAACGCTTCGGCGCTTTTGCGCGCTCCACGTTATCCAGCCACGGCAACTCAATCCCCAGCACTTCCTTATAGAGGAACAGCAATGCACTCTTGGCTTGATTTTGCGTAGACGCCGCCACCCTTCCCTGCACCGCCAAATGCGTGAGGAATGCCTCGACGTCTTGCGGCCCCATATCCTTAGGGTGACGCTTGCCATGGAATAGAATAAAGCGTTTAATCCAGTCCAAATAGGATTGTTCAGTGCGGATGCTATAGTGCTTCAGGCGAATTTTCCCGCGCACCTGATCGAGTAGCTTAGGTGATGGTTTATCAGTCATCTTTAGGATGGCCTAAAAAATGTAACATATTGACTAATCAAGAATTATATATGAAGATAAAAACATTATCCATCACCTTGACGCAATGTTTTACGTCAAATGGGATGGCTACTTTAAGTTAGCCTCAAAACACGTAGGAAGAAATAATGACAACGCCTCAAATCATTCGCATTCCCATCCTGCCGTTTGGCATGGTAAACGCGCACCTGATTTTGGGTGCCAATGGCTGCATTCTCATTGATGCCGGTCTACCGGGGTCGGAATCTAAGATTGAAAAAGTGCTAACCCGGCACGGCCTCACATTCAAAGATATCAAGCTCATCATTATTACCCACGCCCACGTGGACCACGCAGGAAGCGCCTATGTACTGCGTGAATTGTCTGGGGCGCCTATTGTGGCTCACGCCGACGATGCCAAGCACTATAGCCGTGAAACGCCGATGACTTTTTGTCCCACTGGCTGGTTTGGGCGTCTGTTTCTCAAAACGCCGCTGATGTACGAACCGTATAAGGGGTTTACACCGGACATCCTGCTCTCGAAAGAAGACACTCTCGATATCAGTCGCTATGGAATTTCAGACTATCAAACACACCCCAGGCCACACGGCAGGCTCTATCTCGGTGGAGCTGCCCACTAATGACGCTTTGGTCGGCGATCTTCTTGCCTCGGGAATTTTGTTGGGTGGGCTCATCAGAACTAACCATGCCAAAAGCCCACCTTTTGAAGACGATCCACATACGGTAGGCGCAACACTGCAACGTCTACTTGATTCCGGTATGGAGAAGTTTTACATGGGGCATGGTGGCCCTTTAACAGCCGGTGAGGTTCAGCGTCACGTGCATGCTCTTATGCAAAAGAAACAAGGCAGTTGGCATGCAGAAACCAACGGCTAACAACGCGTTCAACTCGGACGCGCCAAAGCGCCGCTTCGCTCTGCTTTGGCGCGCCGGTTAACGCGAACGTTGGGCCGCACACTAGTGAGAGGAGAAAACCAAGGATGATGGACTCTGCCAAAGCATACGAGGCTCACGCGTATGAGTATTTGCGCGGACGAGACACATCACCAATCGGCACACAGGTTGTAGATCAATGGAGTCGTGCTCTCCGTAAAGGCGCCACAGTCATTGAGCTCGCATGCGGTGGTGGATATCCGATAACGCGAGTTCTCAATGCAGCAGGGTTACAGCTCTGGGCAGTCGAAAGCTCACCAACTCTTGTCACCGAGTTCCGGTCGCGTTTTCCTACAATTCCTGTTCAATGCGCGAGAGTACAAGAAAGCGATTTCTTTGGCCGTAAGTACGAGGGCGCCATCGCAATAGGTCTTATCTTCTTGCTGTCGGAGCAAGAACAAGCCAATCTGATCTCCCGGGTTTCCGAGATATTGGAATCAGGAGGCCGGTTTCTGTTTATGGCCCCAATCCAGATTGGCACTTGGAACGACATGAACACAGGACTTGAGTGCACATCCCTCGGGCAAGAGCGTTACGTGGAACTGTTGAGGAATTCAGGCTTACATGTTGTTGCTACACACAGGGACGTTGGGGAAAATAATTACTACGATGCGGAAAAAAATCGTTAAGTGCGTTGGAGCGCGGCCCAACAACCGCTTCCACTGGACGTCGGCGCTGACGCGCCGCCGCCAGTGAAGCGGAACGTTAGCTTTAATTCTGTTCACATATTTTTAGTAGCCCAATCAGCCAATAAACTTAAAACAGGACAAAGAGACAAGCCTTTGTTGGTCAAACTGTATTCAACTCTTGGCGGAACTTCTGGATATACCTGTCTATTAACTAAACCGTCTCGCTCAAGATCCCTTAATTGTGAGGTCAACACTTTTTGGGAAACTTCAGGTATTGAACGATAGAGATCACTAAATCTTATTGCATCTGCATGGCTTAGGTTATATAGAATTAATAGTTTCCATTTTCCAGAAATTTTTTCAAACAATGGTGGAAGTGGACATTTTTTACTAATCATTGAAGTTAGCCTTTAGTTACATAAAGGTTAGTATGGCACAATATGGTGCCTTCTTACATTTAGTAACCAGATATCTCATACTACATTTCCCCCCTAATGTATGAGGTGTTTTACATGATCAATATTGTTGTTGTTTATCACAGTGGGTATGGGCATACCAAAAAGCAAGCTGAAGCAGTACTTTCTGGACTGACAGAAGATTCTGGTGTTGAGGCTATATTGCTTCCCATTGATGCAGAGGGGAATATACCCGATGATGGTTGGGGATATTTGGCGGTGGCTGACACAATTATTTTTGGTTCTCCTACGTACATGGGATCAGTTTCCTGGCAATTTAAAAAATTTGCGGATGCATCAAGCAAACAGTGGTTTGACCAAAAATGGAAAGATAAACTTGTTGCAGGATTTACCAATTCATCAGGAATGAATGGGGATAAACTCTCCACTTTGCATTATATGTTTACTCTATCCATGCAACATTCAATGATATGGGTGGGGCCAGGCATCATGCCGGCCAGTAGTAAAGCGGCACATCGAAATGATGTTAATTATATCGATTCATTTATTGGCTTAATGGCGCAGTCACCTACTGATGCCAGCGTAGAAGAAGCACCTTTACCCGGAGATCTTGCAACGGCGAAGAAATTTGGAGAGCGAGTAGTGCATATCACAAAGCGATGGGCAAGCAAAGATAGCTAACCCGGCGTTCGAGCGGGACGCCGCAGAAGCGCGGCGCCCCTCAACTTTACGTTAGCAGACTGCTGATTGCAACACTCTTGGGGGTAAGTATCTATGTCGCTTGGCGGGTTGTCGGTTATTGGGAAAGTGAGAGGAATCGAAGTGTGTGGTGGATTGCACGACGACTGTGCAACTGCTTACCAGCATGCGGAGATGAGTATCGAGGGCCGTTTGGTTGAGTTTTCCCAGATGGGGCTTCGCTTGCCGCCTCCATCAAAACAACAACATGAATCCCATGTGTTTATCGACATCGAATTCGAGAATGGGCCATTCGAACCATATGATCCATACTGTGAACGCAGCGCGAATGATCGGGATTATATCGGCCAAGTAATTGTCTACCGAGACGTGCAAGTCTTGGACACAAAGACCGATTGGGTCATCAAGATTCGTGCGAGATTGGATATTTCTTTGTTGAGCCCTTTACTCGCATTTGGCGACCGGGAAGTTGTCATCGAACCCATTGTGGAGATGATTGACAATCCTACTGATCGTGAGCGAACCGATCACGTTGTAGCACGAGTGACACGTATCTATTTTTCGCATCAGGTCTTCGACGAGCTCACATTTTGAACATTAGCCTGCTAACCCTGCATTCGAGAGCGACGCCCCAAAAGCGGGGCGCGCCTCAATTTGAACGTTAGGGCTCATGCATGACAGGGGGTAATCCATGGCACTGTTGAAAACGTTTGGGGTATGGTTTCTTCTTGGCGTCGGATTGCTTTTCTCGGGCTTCTTCGCAGTAGAGGCAATTCGCGAATATCGCTCCAGTTCCCAGTCAGACGACTTCATCTTGCTGGTGAGCATGTTTACTGTGGCTGGCGGGATTTTCGTGGGTCTCACTGCCGTTGCACTTCGTCGCTTGGCTGAGCCACCGTTAACATCCGCAGTTCTTGGTGGGCAACCTTTAATGGAGCATGCGGCACGGCTCGGCGTCTCGCTTAAGCACGTTCACGATTCAAATGGCAACTTACTTGAGCCAGAGCTCCAGCGTCGCGTGCTCGATGCGGAGAAGTCGCTTCGCGAACGGCGAGGCTATGTTTTGGCGGTAGGGGCAGCGGTCGTCTCGGCACTAAGCGCCGTAGCAGCGTGGCTAGTACACTTAAAGTAAGGAGAAACATGAGCCCTAACCTTGCAGTCAAGCGGGACTGCGCAAAAGCGCGCAGCCCCTTACGTTAGCCATTCAACATGTCCATCAACTGGTCTGCCGTGAACTGGGGCTCTGTCGCTGATTGGGTTTCTGGTCTTGGTTCGTTGTCTGCTGCGATCGTTGCCCTTTACCTTGCAAGGTGGAGTCAGAGCATTCGGCTTCGTGGTTACTGCGGACTGAGAGTGTTAGTCGGTGGGCCCGGACCAAGAGAGGAGCTTGTATTCATCAACGTCACCAACGTTGGCACCCGCTCAACAATCGTGGGAAATCTTGGAATGCGGGTGGGTCTATTCAAGAAGCGATTCGCCATCATCCCAATGGTCAAAGACCAATATTCGGTCGGTATCCCTTACCCAATTGCTGACGGACAGCAGGCTCATTGGTCTATGCCGCTCGACGAAAAGAGAACGTGGCTTCGAGATCTGTGCAAAGATTTTGTTCTTACGCCAATGGACGTGCGTACGCTGAGAATTCAAGTACACACCACTCATGGCGAGACCTTCAACATTCGTCCAGAACTTCCGTTGCGGAAGGCAATGCTTGAAATCATTTCCCAAAAAATGGCTAACCCATCCATCAACACGGACGCTGCGCGATGAAGCCGCGCAGCGCCGGTTATGTCAGACGTTGGGCATCATGGAGAGAAATTCAGTGAGTGGAGACACTGAGATGAGGCGAGTCGCAGTCTTTGGCAATGCTGGCGGTGGTAAATCAACGCTTGCCCGGCGGCTTGCTGAGATCACGCACTTGCCGCTGCACTCACTCGACACCATCAAGTACAAGCCTGGTGGCGGCGAGGTGCCTCACGACGAGTACCTACAGGTTCACTCTGAGCTACTGCGCGCAGACAAGTGGATCATTGACGGGTTCGGCTGCGTGCCGTCGGCCTGGGAGCGCTTCGCCGTTGCTGATACGTTGATCTATGTTGACCTATCGCTCTTCACACACTACGCGTGGGTGACGAAGCGCCTCGTAAAGGGTCTTGTCGTGACGCCAGAGGGATGGCCAGAAAACAGCCCCATGTGGCGCGGCACCATCAACAGTTATCGGGTTCTTCGCCTCTGCCATGAAAAACTGACACCCAGATATCGGCAGCTCGTCGCAGAGCAGGCCACTCACAAGCGAGTGCATCACTTGACATCGCCCAAGGCCATGAAGGCTTTTGTCCGAGCTATTACCGATGAGTATTCCGGTATCCAGTGAAATGACGCCCAACCATCGCATGCAGCCGACGTATTTGCCTCCGCTTCGCTGCGGCAAATCCGCGGCTGATGCGGGTCGTTCTGCGTCTACGCGTAGCTCTGCGCTGTGGCAAAATCGGATAGGGGCGCAATGTTTAACTGCGCCCCGTTCGACGTAACGAATTTAACTTCAGTTACGTCCCGCAGTCACGCCGCCGTCTACAGGCAAGACGACACCAGTAATCCATCCAGCGCAGTCAGTATCGGCGAGAAACAGAACCGCTGCTGTGATGTCACGAGCCTGTCCGTTGCGACCTAATGGATGAAAAGAATTGAACGAGGCAAGCTGCTCTTTGGTCAACAACTTGTCAAAGAGCGGTGTTTCCACGACCGCAGGCGCGATGGCATTCACGCGAATGTTGTCCGATGCAAATTCAATGGCAAGGTTGCGGGTTAGCGCGTGTACGCCGCCCTTTGCCGTGGAGGAACCGCTGCAGGGAGTAGCGGCAATTGCGTGTAACGCCCACATCGAGCCGATGTTGATGATGCTGCCGCCCCCGCGCTTGCGCATCTGTGGAATGGCAGCTTGTGGAGCAAAGAAGTAACCTCGCAAAAGATTCAGGTAACGGTTAAGGTCTTGCTCCGTGTGATCGAGAAACGGCTTCGGCTCAAAAACGCCCGCGTTATTGAATAACACGTCCACACCACCGAACCGTTCGACAGCCGTTGCGACCATGCGTTGGCTCGTTTCCGCCTGACCGATGTCGCCTACCACATAGGCAACATTCTTACCCGACGAATCTATTTGCGATGCGGTTTTAGCTAGCGCATCTTCACGCCGCCCGTTGAGTACGATTTTGGCTCCAGCGGCGTAGAAACCGCGCGCGGCATCCGCGCCGATGCCCGTACCGCCGCCTGTGATAAGAATGACTTTGTTTTGAAGGCCCATGTTAATTTCCTTTGAATTTACGGTTGACTGCTTGACTGAGTGTCAGCCAAACTTGCAACAAGATAAGCGGTAAAACAGGAACTAAAAAGCGGGCACCATTTGGTTAGTCAGGGCACTTTAATGAAAGAATTGAATGAAACAGAGCCACGGCAGGAAAAGAAAGTTTCCGAAGCAACACCGAATGTGGCCGAGACGGTGGAAGCTGTCTTTGGCTGTAAATGGTCATTGCGAATCCTGGGGCTTATCCGAGCAGGCATAAACCGTCCCGGTGCCATCGAACGCGCACTGGCTGGGCTAACGCCAAAAGTTCAAAGTTACTACTTTCACCGCATGATGGACTTTGGCATACTGGAGAAAATCATTTACCCGGAAGTCCCGCCGCGCGTAGAGTACCGGCTAACCAGTTTCGGGTTGCGTTTCATGCCCGTTCTCGATTCTATCCAAGAGCTGCAGCGTGAGCTTGAGGAGCGCAGCAAAGAGTAAAGCAGCAGCCGAACCCTGCCCGCGCCGTTGGCGAAAGAAAGAAATCATTGCGCATCGCTTCGGCAACAGCGCCGCTTCGCTCTGCTTTTGCACGCCGGTTATGGCAAACGTTAGGCAAACACACAAAAGGAGCCACATGAAACACGCTTTATCTGCCTTTGCCTTATTTGCCCTTGCAGGCTGCGCCTCTCTGCAACCAGCCCCAACTGAAACGATAGCAAAGCTGCCGGTTGCCCGCGTCGGTAGTCAGCCGCCGCAAAACACCGAATATGTCGTGTTCTATCCGGCGGGTTTTGCCTTTCCGGTAAAGCTCAAAGCAAGCGGCTCGCTGTTCGCATCCGAGAGGCAAATTGAATCTCAGGCAACCCTCGCCAAAGACTTGTACCTCTACAAATATTGGGCAAGCCACGATGGGAAGTCATGGAAAAAATCTCACGAGCTACTCGGAGTTGAGTTCGGGGGCGGGTTCGACATCAACGGCCTTCAGTCCAATGTGAAACTGGATGCAAAATAGTCATGTCCATGCCTAACATTACGTTCGAGAGGGACGCGCCAAAAGCGGCGCGCCCCTCAACTTTACGTTAGGTTCGATAATTCATAAGGAGGAAACATGGCAAATGTAATTGTGGTTAATCCATTCGAGGTGCCGAAAGGCAAGGAAGAGCAGGCTCTAGCAATGTGGGATAAGTTTGCTGAATATTTTCGTAGGCAGCCGGGTTATGTATCGTCCAAGCTACATCGGGCAATTAACCCCGATGCGCGATTTCATCTAATAACTGTCGCGGAATGGGCATCACCGGACCATTTTATGGCTGCGCTGAAAAACCCGGAGCTTCAAAGAATTGCGGAGGCGGCTACGGATCATTCTCCCAATTATCCAGGGCTTTATGAAGTGATACGAACCTAACATGGCGTTCGAGAGGGACGCGCCAAAAGCGGCGCGCCCCTCAACTTTACGTTATGGCTCAAACATAGCAAGATCCGGGTCGCGAATGCGTGCATAAATCTCCATATTAGTTATACCGTACCGGGACAAATTCTTGTCAGTACGAGAACTAACTTATGGGAGGTTTCGCAAAATGCCTGCGCTGTCCAACAAAGTCGCCATTATCACCGGCGCAAGTTCCGGGATCGGTTATGCAACAGCAAAACTATTCGCCCGAGAGGGTGCCAAGGTTGTCGCCGCCGCGCGACGCCAATCGGAACTTGACGCACTCGTGGAGGAAATCACCCAAGCGGGTGGTCATGCCGTCGCGCTTGCCGGCGATGTCAAAGACGAGTCTTTTGCGAAAGCCTTGGCCGAACTTGCTGTGGGTCGCTTTGGTGGTCTCGATGTGGCATTCAATAATGCTGGCACGACCGGTGAGATGGGAGCCACGCCTGATGTGTCGCTTTCGGAGTGGGAGGACACGATCAGGACGAATCTGACGAGCGCCTTCCTCGGAGCGAAGTATCAGCTCCCCGCGATGCTTGACCGGAATGGTGGGTCCATGATCTTTACGTCGACGTTCGTTGGTTACACGGTCGGCCTACCGGGCATGGCAGCCTACGCCGCGAGCAAGGCCGGGCTCATTGGCCTCACGCAGGCGCTCGCCTCTGAGTTTGGCCCCAAGGGTATCCGGGTGAACGCCCTCCTGCCGGGCGGCACGGATACCCCGATGGGTCGGGCGTTCGCCAATACACCGGACACCTTGGCCTTCGTCCAAGGTCTTCACGCCCTGAAGCGCATGGCTTTGCCGGAAGAGATCGCGCAATCGGCCCTCTACCTCGCATCCGATTCATCGAGCTTCACCACCGGTTCGGCGCTTCTTGCTGACGGCGGGGTCTCCATCAATCGAACCTGAATACGCACGGTCAATATGTCCATGGAAAATTTAGATGTCTGACTATGACCGCATAGCCGAAGCCATTTCTTTCATTGTCAACCGGGTAAACAGCCAGCCCACCTTACAAGAAATTGCGGGGCATTTACACCTGAGCCCCTTCCACTTCCAGCGCTTATTCTGCCGCTGGGCTGGTGTAACGCCTAAAAGATTCTTGCAAGTGCTTACGTTGGAGCGTGCCAAGCAATTGCTGAGCGAATCGAAACCATTGCTTGAAGTTTCGGACTCCCTGGGGTTGAGCAGCGGTTCGCGTTTGTACGACCACTTCGTTCATCTGGAAGCGGTTACACCCGGCGAGTACAAAATGGGAGGCGCGGGTTTAACGATTGAATATGCTGTACATGACACCCCATTTGGAAAAGCGTTTATTGCCACCACGACCAGAGGTATCTGTAGTTTTGCGTTTCTGGAGAGCACGGAAATCGACGGGCATCTGACGGGGTTACAAAAAAAGTGGCCGCATGCGATGGTGCATGAAAATCATCAAACGGACGCTTGCGGTTATTAAGGCCATGTTCAGCGAAGAAAAGAAATTGGATCGCCCAGTGTCTTTGCATGTTTCCGGAACGAACTTTCAGATCAGCGTGTGGAAAGCGCTGTTGCAGATACCCCCGGCAACGGTGACGAGCTATTCCCAAGTGGCAACCGCAATAGGCCATCCGAATTCTGCGAGAGCCGTGGGGCTGGCGGTAGGTGCTAACCCTGTCGCGTTCCTGATACCCTGTCACCGCGTCATTCAACAAAGCGGTAAGTTGGGCGGGTATCATTGGGGCGAAACTCGGAAACAGGCGATCCATGCATGGGAGTCGGCACGGTATGAGCAACCGCAGCCATAACATGGCGTTCGAGAGGGACGCGCCAAAAGCGGCGCGCCCCTCAACTTTACGTTATGCCTCAGGAGAACTCAGATGAAGCCACGGATTAGCCTCATTACGCTCGGCGTCGATGACTTAGAAGAGTCGCTACGTTTTTATCGCGATGGCCTTGGTCTCGAAACGCAAGGAATCATAGGCACAGAATTTGAGTACGGAGCGGTTGCCTTCTTTGATTTGCAAGCACATCTTAAACTCGCGCTCTACCCGCGAAAGAGTCTTTCAAAAGACTCAGGGTTGCCCTTGGGAGCGCCAAGTGCACTTGAGTTCAGTATTGGTCACAATGTTTCTTCAAAAGCTGAAGTCAATCAGGTTATGGAGCAGGCAAAAAATGCTGAGGCTGTCATCATAAAATCTGCTCAAGACACTTTTTGGGGCGGCTACGCAGGTTATTTCCAAGACCCCGATGGTCATCTGTGGGAAATTGCTTGGAACCCGCAATGGCCTATCCCAGAGTAAGGCATAACATGGCGTTCGAGAGGGACGCGCCAAAAGCGGCGCGCCCCTCAACTTTACGTTAGACGGCCCCGTATCTCCTCATGGGGCTGCTCAGTCACACCGGACTTGCTCGGAAAGTCTAATGGGTTTGAAGGCCGAGATTCCCGAGGCCCGACCAGAGACGAGAGGAGACAAGATCATGAAGAGGTTTGACGTGCAGGGCATTGATTTGCAGGCCACCCAGAAGCGGGCCTTCTCCTATATCGCAGACCCAATACACTTGCCACAGTGGACGAGCGCCTTTGCGTCGGTGGCAGACGGGAGGGCGGTGATGCGAACGCCCAACGGAGAGATCGAGATCGATCTCGTCGTGCAATCATCGGAGGAACAAGGGACGATAGACTGGCTGATGGCGTTCCCCGATGGCAGCGTCGCAACGGCTTTCTCGCGGATCGTGAAGCTCGACTCAAATAGTTGCGTTTTCGCCTTCGTCTTAACGCCCCCGCCGGTACCGCTTGAACAACTCGAAGGTGCGCTGGAGGCCCAGTCCCGCACCCTTGCCGGGGAACTTCAAAATCTTAAGAGGATCCTCGAACGCCATGGATGAGCGCATAACTCGCGGAGACGTAGAAACCCTTGAGCACGAAGTGGATCGTGCCAGGTCTGGGGACCGTGCCGCGCTGGAGTCCGTGGTTCGCGCGGTACAGAAGGACATACACAACCTGGCCATCCGCTTCCTCTGGCATCCGCAGGACGCGGAGGACGCCACTCAGGAAATTCTCATTCGAGTCCTTACCGGGCTAGGAGGTTTCCGGGGAGAAAGCGGTTTTCGAACCTGGGTGTATCGTGTTGCCTGCAACGCGTTGCTTACGCTGCGGAAACAACGAATGGAGCAACAATCACTGAGCTTCGAACAGTTCGGTGAGGATTTGGCCCATGGGTTATCCGATGCTTCTTTGAGCACTAAAGACGATGTAATCGAGCGGCTACTGTTGGAAGAGGTGAAGATCGGATGCACTTTGGCAATGTTGCAATGTCTGGATCGCGACCACCGCCTGGCGTATATCCTTGGCGAGATCATGGAACTGGAACACGTCCAGGCGGCGGGAGCTCTTGAAACAACGCCCGCCGCCTTCCGCAAGCGGCTTTCACGTGCAAGGGCGAGTATCATCTCGTTCATGACCGCCCACTGTGGACTGATAAACCCAGCCAACGCTTGCCGATGCCATCGACGGATCAGCACTGCCGTTGCCCTCGGTCGCGTGGACCCGTCGCATCTGTTATTCGCTACGTCACAGCAAAAGGCGAGGCGGTTTCCAGAAGTACTGGCCGAGATAAGGCAGCTTGAGGAATCTCGCCGAGCGGTAGCACTGTATCGATCTCACCCGGAGGCAAGGACGTCAGATGCTTTCATTGCCTGGCTGAAAAAACTACTCGATGAAATACCAGACAGACACCTTAGCGAAAAGGCCGTCTAACAACGCCATCAACGCGGACAGTAAAAAGCGGCGCTCCTTCGTCGCCCCGCTTTTCACTGCCGGTTATGGCGAACGTTAGGGGCTGATTGCTGGCCGCATTGCGATACTCACAGTCAATTATGAAAGGAGAAAACATGAAACATTTTGCGCAGCTAGTAGGGTTAACGGTACTGAGCATCTTTTTATTATCCGCGCCTCAATTGAGCGCGGCCACCGAGAACTCAAGGGGAAATATCGAAGCCAAAAAGGTGGTCGAAGACTATTTCAAGGCTCTTAATGAAAGCAAGCTTGCGACAATCGTGGGGCTATATCATAAGGACAGCGTTTTCCTTCCCAAGAATGCTCCCGCCGTGAGAGGGATTGACGAAATCACGAAGGCATATCGAAACCTCTTTGAAAATATCAAACTCAATACAGAGCACGTATACCACCATGTTTCCGTACATGGGGATGTTGCCATCGTTGAGAGTCAAGCAAACGGAACGCTCACCATACTCGAAGGTAAGAAAGTGCTGCCCGCAAATGACAAAGAGCTTTTCGTCCTTCGCAAAATTAACAACAAATGGAAAATCGATCGCTACATGTTCAATGACAGCGAGAATCATGGGTCGTAATTTTTGGTTTGGCGTGGCTCAAGGTACAGCCCCTAACATGGCGTTCGAGAGGGACGCGCCAAAAGCGGCGCGCCCCTGAGCTCTGCGTTATGTGTTTTCGTGAAACACGGAGGAATAGTGGCCAAGCACAAGAACATCGAAAACCCAGAGGTCGCGGCCCTCTTCGAGAGCTACCCGAAGGAAATAAAAACGAAGTTACTGTCTCTTCGTCGGCTTATATTCGACGTCGCGTCAAGAACAGACGGCGTTGGCAAGCTGGAAGAAACCCTGAAGTGGGGTCAACCCAGTTACCTCACAACAGAAACTCAAAGTGGCAGTCTGGTCCGAATTGATCAAATAAAATCCCAAGAAGGAAAGTACGCCATGTTCTTTCACTGCCAAACTACACTGGTAGACACCTTCAAAGAAATGTACCGAGGTCAATTCGAGTTCGGTGGAAATAGAAGCATCATTTTCAACGTTGAGGACAAGGTGCCAGTAGAGGAGTTGAGCCATTGCGTTTCAATAGCACTTACCTACCATCTCAACAAAAAGCAGGGTAAACGCAGCACTGAAAACAAACACATAACAACGCGTTCAACACGGACGCGCCAAAAGCGGCGCGCCGGTTAACGCGAACGTTAGCGCTAATAATGATTATGATTTTTCACGGTCATCGGCTTTTGAATTTTAAACGACATGTACTTCGTTGTGCGGCAATGCAAGCGTGAACAGAGATACATTGGCATGATTTGGCGGGCCCTCCGAACGTTCTCTCGGTCAGGCAACATCCGAGGCTTCGTTCAGCCAAGCCCGCCAAACCCGGTAAAGGAACGTTTATCAAACCCAAAGGCAAAAGCAAATGGCGTTTAAGTGCATGGCAATTTCAAACAGCAGCGCTAACCCAGCACTTAAGCGGACTCCGCTGTCGCTGCGCCGCTTAGTTTTGCGTTATGTGTACTAAAACCACTGGCTCATAATATGAATCATTTCCCAGCATTCATGATGTCAAATGCAAACGCTGTATCTTCGCAGTCGCAATCTCAAGGCGTGCGCGGGTGGGCCTACGATGGCATTGACGGAAAACAAATGGCGTATTGGGTGTGTGAAACCGATGGCGTATCAAAAGAGCATGTCCATGACTTCGATGAATACTTCGTAGTGGTAGATGGCGAGTACATCCTTGAAATTGGAGGCATGAGCATTCCGCTCCACAACGGAGACGAATACCATATTGCTGCGGGTATTGCGCATGCGGGAAAATTCAGAGCGGGCACACGAACAATTCACTGCTTTGGTGGCAAGAGGGCAGAATACGCATAACATGGCGTTCGAGAGGGACGCGCCAAAAGCGGCGCGCCCCTCAACTTTACGTTAGCCCTTATTGCTATGGAGAAATAATAATGTCATTAAATCGTAGACAACTTCTCAAGCTTATCTCTGGAAGTGTTGCAGCAAGTTTATTATCGAGATCTGTCTTGGCCCAGGCAAAACCTAAAATCAAAGCTATTGCTTTTGATGGTTTCGTCATATTTGACCCAAGACCAATATTTGGATTGGCGAAAGAATTATTCCCGGAACAGGGCGGTGCTCTTGCTCAACTCTGGTTTGCAAAAATATTCGGCTATACCTGGCTGCGCACAGTCGGGGGGCATTACAAGAGTTTTTATGCTGTGATAGAGGACGCACTGTTCCGGGAATAATTCTTTCGC
>JAMDBH010000066.1:0-2998 GCA_023487615.1 Gammaproteobacteria bacterium | reverse complement strand
TGATGGACGCACTGATATTTTCAGCAGAAAGCCTAAAGCTTGACCTGCCGCTTAAGAAACAAAAACAATTGATGTCTATCTGGGTAAATTTGGAAGTCTGGCCAGACGTAAAACTAGCCCTGCAGCAATTTAAGAAGAATAATATTCGGCTTGCATTTCTTTCCAACCTTACCGAAGAAATGTTGCGAGCCAACGCAAAAAAAACAGGTATTGAGGATGCGTTTGAGTTTTATCTGAGCACAGACAGAGTCCAAGCCTATAAGCCAAGTCCTCTAGCCTACCAGATGGGAGTTGAGGCATTTAGTCTTCCTAAGGAGAACATAACCTTTGCAGCTTTTGGAGGATGGGATGCGGCAGGGGCTAAATGGTTTGGCTACCCTACAGTTTGGGTTAACCGACTAGAAACTCCTACCGAGAAATTAGACTTCAAGCTCGATGGTATGGGGAAAGACATAGATCAATTGGTTAAATTTGTATCAACCTAAATGCTTCTCTCACGGTTTCAGGCTAACATGTCGCTCAACCTGACTCGCCACGTCAGCGCTTCGCGCTTCGTGGCTCGCAGGTTAGCTTGGCGTTGGGCATAAGAAAATGACCGTGGAATATCATCTCGTTCAAGTAAATACTGCCAAGATGAAAGCGGATCTCGATGATCCAATAATGTCCGGCTTTGTGCAAAGGTTGGACGAAATAAATACATTAGCAGATAACAGTAAGGGTTTCGTATGGCGCTTTCAAACTGAGGCAGGAGACGCTACTTATTTGCGCCCGTACGACGACAAGCAAATTCTGTTTAATATGTCGGTTTGGGAGACGTTAGATGATCTCAAAAACTATGTCTACTCTTCCAAACACCTTGAACTATTGAAGTCGAAAGCAAGTTGGTTTTCGAAACTTGGCGAGGCTCACCTTGCTCTTTGGTGGATTGAAAAAGGTAATATGCCAACTGTCGAAGAGGCTCTTGAGAAGCTCAACTTAATACAAACTAAAGGCCCGTCTCCCGATGCTTTTAATTTTTCAAAGCCATTCCCAAGGTGAGTGGCCCAACCCGGCGTTCGAGCGGGACGCCGCAAAAGCGCGGCGCCCCTCAACTTTACGTTGGGCAGACAAAGGAAAGTGAATGGCAGAACCAGCAACAACACCAAAGCCGCCTTACTATGCCGTGATCTTCACCTCGGTCCGGCACGACGGCGATAACGGTTATGCTGAAACAGCAAAACAAATGTTGGAGCTGGCCTCAAAACAACCGGGCTTTCTGGGCTTCGAGACCGCAAGACAGGAAATCGGAATCTCGGTTTCTTACTGGTCCACACCGGAGGCAATAAAAGCCTGGAAAGAGAACGTAACTCATCGCCAAGCCCAGAACCGAGCGAAAGACTGGTATAAAGCGTTTCGGGTTCGTGTCTGTCGCGTGGAGCGTGAATATGGTTTTTAGTTTGCTGCCCAACAACCGGCTCGTGCGGACGCCGGGGCCAGCGCGCCATGTTTCCTGATATTTCATTGGCCGGCGCCGCACAGCCGGAACGTTAGGCCTTTTGGGAGAATACTTTGATTACTTGCTATCTTCGCTATGTGGTCGATCCTTTCAAGCTCAAGGAGTTTGAGACTTACGGAAAGATGTGGATACCACTGGTTGAGAAGTTCGGCGGCAAACATCACGGCTACTTCATGCCTCACGAAGGCACTAATGATATCGCTCTTGCCTTGTTTTCGTTTCCTTCGCTTGCGGCCTATGAAACGTATCGCTCAAAAGCGGCTAGTGACCCAGAATGTCAAGCCGCTATGCGTTACTACGAAGAGACGAGGTGTTTCATTAGCTATGAGCGCTCTTTCATGCGGCCTGTCTTCGAGTAGCTACATTGGGCCTAACACTGCATTCGAGAGGGACGCGCCAAAAGCGGCGCGCCCCTCAATTTGGACGTTGGGCTGTTTATGTCGCTGAATAAGGAAGGGCATGGGGCATCGATGACTAAATCGAACATGAACATGGCTCGCATCATTGTGGTAGGCGGGGGCTTCGCCGGCCTTTGGGCGTCAGTCGCGGCATCGCGCAAGCTTGCCGCCCAGGAGGGCAAGAAGGCGACCGTCACCCTCATTTCACGAGACGATTACCTCACCGTACGCCCACGGCTCTACGAGGCGAAGCCGCAGGGATTGCGTGTTCCGCTCGAATCGGTACTTCGTCCCGCCGATGTGCTCTTCCGCGAAGCAACCGTCGTGGCCCTGAACCCCTCCACGCGCTCGATCACACTCGACGACAACCGCTCGGACCGCATCGAAATCGCCTATGACCGACTTGTGCTTGCGACCGGTAGCGAGTTGCGATCCCTGCCCGTGCCGGGGATCGCGGAACACGCGTTCAACATTGATACCTTCGCGGCAGCAGTCGCCCTGGATGTACATTTGGCCGAGCTAGGGCAGAGGCCAGCTGGGGCCGGGGATGATACGGTCGTCATCCTCGGCGCGGGCTTTACCGGAATTGAGCTGGCGTCCGAAATGCGGAACCGCCTTGCTGTGCACTGGGGTCAAGCGCGTGCGGCAGCCGCCCAAGTGCTTCTCGTGGAACGCGCTGGTGTCATTGGCGCCGAGCTTGGCGTAAACCCGCGACCTTACATCGAAGCGGCGCTTCTTGAACAACGGGTGCAAGTGCGCCTAAATGCGCTGCTTGATCGGGTAGAGCCTGACGCTGTTTGGCTCGCAAGCGGCGAACGGATCAAAACGAATACGACGATCGTGACCGCGGGCCTGTGCGCGAGTCCACTCGCAAAGGCAGTGCCGGGGGCAAAATTGGATGATCTGGGACGGCTGCACGTCAACAGCGCTCTACAAGTCGATGGCGTGCCAGGCATCTACGCGGCGGGGGATATCGCCCGCGCTTATGTAGATGATGAGCATCTGGCGCTGATGTCCTGTCAACACGCGATTACCTTTTTCAATCCACCAAAGAGCAAGGTGAGCCTCGCCAAGTTTCGAAAACCAACTTGCTTTCGACTTCAAT
>JAMDBH010000045.1 GCA_023487615.1 Gammaproteobacteria bacterium | reverse complement strand
ATCCAGCGCGGCGCGCACCTCGGCGCGCTCGGGCGGGTTCTCGCCAAACACGCTCAGCAGCCGCTCGATGCTCAGCGGTTCGCCCGCGGCCAGCAGGGCCGCTTCGACGATGTTCTTGAGTTGTTGCGGATTCATGCTGAGACCTTTGTTACTTAATAAGTCAGTAATTAAGACTACACTTCATGCTACGTCTCCGCCCCCTATTGAGGGGGCGGGACAGGGTGGGGTAGAGTAAATAGGGTTTTTACTCAGGAGTCACATTATAACGTTGTAGCCTTATTTTCTGACTCCTGAGTAAAGCGCGCACCGGCGGATTTTACGTGTATCGGCCCAAAGGGCTCGTTCTGCACTAATTCGATGAGGGATTCCTTAATCAATTCCAGCAGCGCGAGAAGTGTGACCACCAGCCCTCTGCGCCCTTCTTCCATGTTGAACAAAGCGGTGAAATCCGTGTAGCTGTCGGCCTGCACCAGTGTCAAGACCTGCGCCATGCGCTCGCGCACCGACAACGGTTCGCGCTGGATATGATGATGAGAAAACATCTCGGCACGCGCCAGCACCTCTTTGAAGGCCAACAGGATTTCATATAGATTCACCGTGGGCGGTGGCCTCTGCAAGCGGCCGTCGGGCGCTTGCACACCGGCGTGAAACACATCGCGACCGAGTTGCGGCAGGGTGTCCATATCTTCCGCCGCCTGTTTGTAGCGTTCGTATTCCTGCAACCGCCGCACCAGTTCGGCGCGCGGGTCATCCTCCTCGGCGACATCGGGCGGGCGCGGCAACAGCATGCGCGACTTGATCTCGGCCAGCATTGCCGCCATCAGCAAATACTCTGCGGTCAACTCCAGCGGCCCATCCTTCATGAGCTCGATGTAGTCCATATATTGATGGGTGACCTGCGCGATGGGAATGTCGAGAATATCAATGTTCTGGCGCTTGATGAGATAGAGCAACAGATCCAGCGGCCCCTCGAAGGCGTCCAGAAACACCTCCAGCGCATCGGGGGGGATGTAGAGGTCGCGCGGCATTTGGGTGAGCGGGGAGCCCTGCACCATAGCGAAGGGCGGCAGCGCCGGTGGAGTCTGTGCGCTTATTGCTTCTTGAAGTTCAGTGCTCATACAGTCTCTGCACTAGACCAGCGGTAGGTGAGCCCCATTGCCTGGCGCACTTCGTCCAGGGTCTCACGCGCCACCGCGCGCGCCGCCTCGCAGCCGTCGGCGATAATGCGCTGCACCGATTCCGGGTTCTCGACAAACTCCTTGGCCCGCTCGCGGATCGGCGCCAACTCCTGAAGGATGGCCTCGATGAGCGGCCGCTTGCAGTCCAGACAGCCGATACCCGCGCTGCGGCAGCCCTCCTGCACCCAGGCCTTGGTCTCGTCGCTCGAGTAGATCTTGTGGAGCTGCCACACCGGACAGCGTTCCGGCTCGCCGGGATCGGTTCTGCGCACGCGCGCGGGGTCGGTTTGCATGGTGCGCAGCTTGGCCTCGACCGCCTTGGGATCTTCACGCAGACCGATGGTGTTGTTGTAGGACTTGGACATCTTCTGCCCGTCCAGCCCCGGCATCTTGGGCGTAGGGGTCAACAGGGCGTGCGGTTCGGGCAGGATAATCAGGCCCTCGCCTTCAAGAAATCCGAGCAGCCGTTCGCGGTCGCCCAGGGTGATGTTCTGGAGCCCTGTCAACAAGGCGTGCGCCGTCTCCAGCGCCTCGTGATCGCCCTGTTCCTGATAACGCTTGCGCAAGGATTTGTAAAGCTTGGCGTTCTTCGTGCCCAGATTTTTGATGGCGGCCTCGACTTTGATTTCAAAATCCGGCTCGCGTCCGTACAGGTGATTGAAGCGCCGCGCCACCTCGCGGGTCAGTTCGACGTGGGCGACCTGGTCCTCGCCGACCGGCACCTGGCCGGCCTTATAGATCAGGATATCCGCGCTCTGCAGCAGCGGGTAGCCGAGGAAACCGTAGGTCGCCAAATCCAGTTCTTTGAGCTTTTCCTGTTGATCCTTGTAGCTCGGCACCCGCTCCAGCCAGCCCAGCGGCGTGATCATAGAGAGCAACAGATGCAACTCGGCGTGCTCGGGGATGCGCGACTGGATAAACAGCTTGGCGGCGCCCGGGTTGATGCCCACCGCCAGCCAATCCACCACCATGTCCCAGACGCTCTCGCCGATGATGCGCGGGTCTTCGTAGTGCGTGGTGAGCGCGTGCCAGTCAGCGACAAAAAAGAAACACTCGTACTCGTGCTGCAAGCGCAGCCAGTTCTTCAGTACCCCGTGATAGTGACCGAGATGCAAAGCTCCGGTGGGGCGCATGCCCGACAGCACCCGCTGGTGTTGCGTAGGAACCGAACTCAAACTACCCCCTCAAACCGACTAAAAAATACAGCGCCGACTGTAACCCGAACACCATCGGCCCCATGACCTGTCCGAGGATGCCCGTCACCAGCAACGCAATCAGAATAATAAAGCCGACCGGCTCCAACCGGTTTAATTGCCAGGACAAAGGCCCAGGCAGCAATCCCGACAGCACCCGCCCGCCGTCCAGCGGCGGGATGGGGATGAGATTCAACACCATGAGTATGAGATTGATAAACACCCCCGCCTGTCCGACATAACGCAGAAAGGTCGCAGCCCAGGGGAATTGACCGCTGAGTACCACCCCAATCTTCAAGACCAGCAGCCAAAGCACCGCCATCAGCAGATTGGCGAGCGGCCCGGCGGCAGCCACCAGCGCCATGTCGCGCTTGGGATGCTTGAGGTTCTGCCAGGTCACCGGCACCGGTTTGGCCCAGCCGAAGATGAATGGGCTGACCATCAATAACAACAGCGGCACCAGAATAGTTCCGACCGGATCAATATGCTTAAGGGGATTGAGGGTCAGCCGCCCCAGCATCATGGCGGTAGGGTCGCCCAGCCGCCGCGCCATCCAGCCGTGGGCCACCTCGTGCACAGTAATGGCAAAGATCAAGGGCAGCGCCCATACTGCGATGCGCTGCATCAAGCTGAGTTCATCCATCGCCGGATTATAACCGGTTTGGCCCTTGCCCTACAGTTTTACCAAACCGGGCGGGAAATCCGCTCAGCTCACAAACGCCCGGCCATCGCCCTTGCCCTCACGGATCACACGCGGCACTTCGTCCACCAGATCCACCACGGTGGTGGTATCCAAGCCGCCGTTGCCGGCGTCCAGGATGAGGTCCGCCTGATTTTTCAAAAGTCGCTCTATCTCATCCGGATCATTGAGCGGGAGATCACCATCTGGCAAGATCAGGGTGGTGCTCATGGTTTTGCAGGCGGCGCGGCACTTCGGGGGTAGCCTTGAGGATGAAGGTGTAGGGGCCGGGGGTGTGTGCCTTGATCGTCCGGTACGCGGTGTTATCCACCTTGGCATAGATGGCGATCTCCGAAAGATCGCGGCACACCAGGGTGAAGTTGTGTTTGTCGTCCAGGTTGCGGATACGGCAGATACGCTCCAGCGCGGTCTTGTCGCCGATGTGACAACCGAGGGCATAGCTGGAGTCGGTTGGATAGACGATCACTCCGCCTTCGCGGATGACCTTGACGGCCAGGTTAATCAGGCGCGCCTGGGGATGGGTGGGGTGAAGGTGGAGACGTTGCATGGATATTGAGGGCACCTCTAAAAATGCGTCTTTTGTCTTTATGCGGCGTTGGAATTCTGCTCGAAATGCTCATGTACTGGCATGTACACTGCGCTTTCTCGCAGAATTCCGCCTTGCCTAAAGACAAAATCCACTATTTTTAGAGGCACCCTTGCCTCCATTCTGTCCAGATCGGAACGCAATTCTTGGGCAACTCAGGCAGCCGGCCTAGTTCTATCCAGGGGTGTTCGGGGCCGTGATAATCGGAGCCGCTGGAGGCGAGCAGCCCGAACTGTTTCGCGTAGTTGGCCAGGGTGAAATAATCGTCGCGGCTGTGGCTGCCGGACACGACCTCGATCCCTGTGCCGCCTGCATCCTTAAATTCGGTGAACAGCGCGCGCAGGCGTGTAGCGGTAAGCTTGTAACGGGCCGGATGGGCGACGACGGCTTGCCCGCCCGCGCCGCTGATCCAGCTCACGGCGTCTTCCAGCTTGGCCCACTCGCCGCTCACGTAGCCGGGCTTGCCGTGGACCAGAAACCGCTTGAAAACCTGTTGCAGATCGCGCGCCTCACCACGCTCGACCAGCAATCGCGCGAAGTGGGTGCGGCTCACGATAGTCCCCTTGGCATAGGCCTTGGCGTCCTCATACGTGTCCGCAATGCCGTGTTTTTCAAGACGCCGCGCGATTTCTTGCGCACGCCAGTCCCGAAAGCCGCGCAGCCCCGCCAAACCTGCCTGCAGGGCTTGATTCGCAGGGTCAATATGCAGGCCGATGATGTGTACCGTCTGGCTATTCCAACTCACCGAGATCTCTACGCCGGGGACGAGGTCTAAACCGATACCTTCCGCCGCGGCCGCCGCCTCGGCGAGGCCCTCGGTGCTGTCGTGGTCGGTGAGAGCCAGCACGTGCACACCGCGGGCATGGGCCCGCGCCACCAGTTCGGCCGGGCACAAGGTGCCATCGGAGGCGGTGGAATGGCTGTGCAGGTCGTAGTGCAAAGTCATGGGAGGGCTACCGGTGACGTACAAGGCAGTACTAATGTCGCGGGAGGCAGGATGCCGGGAGCGACCGCACCCGTTTGGAAACGGGTGGAAACATCCTGCTATAATTGCAGCCTAAAGGGTTCATTGTAACCCTATTATATTGAGCAACCGGGCATTTTGATAGCGCACGGCCCCGTGCGGGAGATGAGCATGACCTTTGTCGTTACCGAAAACTGCATCAAATGCAAATACATGGACTGTGTAGAAGTCTGCCCCGTGGACTGCTTCCATGAAGGGCCGAACTTTTTGGTCATAGACCCCGACGAGTGCATAGATTGCACCTTGTGCGAACCGGAGTGCCCGGCCAATGCCATCTTC
>JAMDBH010000101.1 GCA_023487615.1 Gammaproteobacteria bacterium | reverse complement strand
TACAGGGGGAAGGACGGCGACGTGATGCACTTCAGGTTTAATGTTTGAAGACAGATACAAGGGACAAGGGGAAAGGAGGGGGAAGGGGGCGCGCGGATGATTTATACTTGATACTATATGCGATATAAGTCAAAATGACTAAACGCAAAAAGCTGCTTGCTGGAATTTGCAACAACCCGAAAGCCGTGCGATTTGATGATGCGTGCCGCGCGGCTGAATTGCTGGGCTTCAAGTACAAGGGCGGGCAAGGTTCACACCGCGCCTTTGCCCGTCCGGGTGAGCCTGAGTTGCTTAATTTTCAGGATCGGAACGGGTGCATAGTGCCCTACCAGGCAAGGCAGCTAATCCGCATGATCGAAAGGTACAGCGATGACAAAATATCCAATTGAAGTTTTTTGGAGTGATGAGGACGAGGGTTACATTGCCACCCTCCCCGATCTGCCTGGCTGTTCCGCCTGGGGTGCAACGGAAGCGGAAGCGATAGCGCAGGCGCACGACGCAAGCGCCGCATGGATCAAGGCGGCCAAGGCAGCAGGCCGCACCATTCCCGAACCCACCCCGCCGCTTGATGAAGCGAGTTACAGCGGACGTTTCCTGATGCGTGTGCCACGCCACCTGCACGCTGAACTTGCGCGCAATGCCAAACGGCAAGGGGTGAGCCTGAATCAGTATGTGCTGTATCTACTCTCAGCCAGACAGGGAGCGAATGCCACGGCAGCGAGAAAGACGAAACGCGCCGCATAGAAAACCGCATCCCTGACGCGGCAAGGGGAAAGGGGTGTTCCCTCGTACCTTTTCCCTGTTTGTAGGGGGAAAGACAAATGCGGGGAAAGTCTGTAAAATTGCATTCCCTTGTATTTTTCCCCTTGCCCCTTTTCCCTGTTTTAGAAGGCTATGTAGCTCAGCTGGTTAGAGCGCGGCACTCATAATGCTGAGGTCGGTGGTTCGAGTCCACCCATAGCCACCACTATTCATACGTTTCAATTTCTTCTCCAAGGGCTTGTTGTGTGTTTAGCAACCACCGGCCTCGCCATTTGAAATGCTGAGGTCGGGGTTATGATGGCCATCCCTGGCTCATCACCCGCTGCACGGGCCGCGCTAAAGCTCGTTCGGTTTTGCTCCCGGCAAAACCGTCAAGTCCACCCATGGCTGCCAGTTTCACCAGCCTTCATTTTAGGGTGTTGCCGGCTCCGCTTCGCTTGAGCCGATCTAAACCTAACCCGAATAGAGCCTATCCTGTAAACTTGGTGCGATAGACAAGGATAAACTCAAAATCTACCTCACCCAAATCGAGCGGCACTCAAGGCTGGCTTTCGACCCTGAGCGGACGTTCGGGCAGAATGGAAATAGTGATACGTCCCCAGCTGTTTCGCGCGGCCGCGCCCCTCGTCGCCGATACCCCGAATAGCTCCAGACAATGGCTGACCAAGAACCACTCGTTACCTCGAAGTTCCCTTTCTGCAAATAATTGTTCCCGGCCTGACTGTAGCCAATCGGCGGGTAACGCGATTCGGTGCCAGGCTCATTGCGTGCCTAACCGGCAGCGCGTAGCATGCGGCATGTGATCCACCTTAACCGGTTGGGTTTTCTGTTTTTAATATATGCAGGCGAGGGCAATACGGTGAAGAGCCAAACATTCCAGACTCTTATGCGTCGCTTGTCCAGAACTGGGTTCAAGCCGGATTTCATACGTCCGGCTATCCTTCCAGATTGGTGGGATGACGCCTGCGCGAACGACCCCGGTGTTCTACCCGATGTTGAGATTCGGGTCGCGCGCTTCCTCCGACGATCCATTGCCGACGTTAGAGATCCATCAGTAGAACTCACCGCGCCGACGTACAGCAGGGCGCAACTTCGGCGAGTTCGAGACATCGATCGTGACCGTCTCGGTCCGGCGATCCATTCTGCACTTCAGGTCGCGGGCGCTGTTGTCAGATCCCTCCGATCCACGGACAATCCACAAGCGGTCGTGCCAGAAGACGCTTTCACCTGGCGCCGCCAGATCATCCCAGCCGGGCGGATCAAGCTCGGTCACGAGGTTCTCGGCGACCTATGGGGTCGTGGCATTCCGGTTGTGCCCGTTGACGTGTTGCCGGCACCTACCTTTCAGGGACTGGCCTGCATCGTGGAGGGCCGTCCGGTTATCCTTCTTGGCCACAAGATTGACCAGCCGGGCCGAGTAGCTTATGTCGTCGCACACGAAGCGGGGCATGTCGTTGCCAGCGACTGCGCGTCGGATCAGCCTGTCGTCGACGAGGAGGAAGAGATCGCGGACGACTCCGATATTGAACGCGACGCCGATCTATTCGCTACGCGCCTCCTGACCGGTATGGACGCTGTCCCAGAGATCAACGGCGGCGACTTCCGGAAATTGGCGCAGCGTGCGATCGAATTGGAACGCGAGATAGGCGCGGAGGCGAGCACGATCATTTTTGCGTGGGCACGTCGCACAGGCGAGTATGCAACGGCATCGATGGCCGTGAAGGCGCTTTATCGAAACTTAGGCGCAAGAAACAACCTCCTCAGTCACTTCAATCGCCATGTGGACATCGACGCGGCGACAGAGACCGACCGCAGCCTGCTGCGCTGTGTATATGGTTGATCGTGAGGAACGTGTCGCTGCTAATTGACACGGATGCGTTCTGCGTGCTCGCCTCCGGGCGATTGCTCGACGACGCTGTCAGTCTGTTTGGCGCCGACTTGTCAAGGTGTGCACGGTTGCCTGCACTTCCCCATATGCTGAGGAAGGGACGACTCCGAAAGAAGTACGGCGACCAGATCAGCGGCCATCTGATTCCGATTGCGGATTCGATACCAGTTATCGATCAGGCAGAAGCGCTGTGGATAGACAGACTTACACAGGTCCAGAACATCGACCCAGGCGAAGCGCAGCTCTTTGCCTTGGCCGCCGAGAAACAGCTTGTCGTGATTACCGGCGACAAGCGGGCGCTGCGTGCCCTAAGGGACGTTCCAGGATTTGCCAATGCGCTTGCAGGCCGAATCGTCGTGCTGGAAGCGATATTGATCGCGCTTTGTACTCGTCTCGGACCGACAGCGGTCAGTGCGCAGATGCAACCGTTACTTACCCATGACAGCGTGATTCGGGTGTGTTTCTCATCAGGCAACCCAGACCCAAGAGACGCGCTGCTTTCTTACTACCAGAACCTCGTGACCGAGCTTGATCCGCTGGTTCTATGGCAACCATAGCAAGAGGAATGGACGTGATATTCGGACCAAACCATTACGTACCGGTGCTTAAGGTGAAACGAGGCGAGAAGGCGGCGCTTCTCGCACTAGCTGCACCGCTCTGCTCGCGGATTACCCCGCTCCTGGAGATCGTTGAGCGCAAGGTAGACAAGGCTCCCAATGTCGAAAAGCACCTCGACACCACATTCAAGGACCTCGCAGGCAGCGCAAAGCTTTTTAGCCGATGTTTTCTGGATGCGCGCGAGCTCGCTGCTGATGGTCCTGCAGCTGCAGCCCAAGTCTTCCAGCGCGCGGTAGCGGCGGGCATAGTGTTTACCCCGGTCACCGGTTTATCGCGGGCCGCCGATGTTGCTGCTGCGATGACACATCGACAGCACGGATTGATGCTTCGTCTAACGCGAGACGAGTTTGAAAGCGGTGGATTAACTGTGGCTATCGGTCGGTTCTTGACTACACACGGCCTCAGTCCCGAACAGGTCGACCTGTTCGTGGACTTGGGCGCCGTGGATCAAATGGTCGTGGCCGGCATCATGGCGTTAACCGATGCGTTCCTGGCAGATATTCCCGACCACCCACGATGGCGAACCTTGACGGTTTCCGCTTGTGCCTTCCCAATGAGCATGGGAGGTGTCGAGCGGCATTCGCAGTCGCATGTAGAACGCGGGGAGTGGATCGCCTGGAGGGACGGGCTTCATGCTCGCCGAAACAGTCTTCCACGGCTGCCGACCTTCAGCGACTGCGGTATACAGTATCCGAAGGGTGTCGAGGATTTCGATCCGCGCACCATGCAGGTATCCGCTGCGATTCGTTACGCGCGGCCCGATGAATGGTTGCTCATCAAAGGCGAAAGTACTAGGCAAACTCCGCCGAGCGATCAATTCCCCGTGCTCGCCACTCGCCTCGTATACGGGCACTTGCGCGATTACTTCTTAGGGCCAACGCACTGCCGGGGCTGCGAACTCATGAAGAATGCTGCGGACGGTGCGCCGAAGCTCGGTTCACCCGAAATGTGGCGAAAGTTTGGCACTATCCACCACATGACGATGGTTATGGATGGGCTGGCAGCATTGCCCTGGATTTGAGTTTCGCCCGAACAGCAGCGGCGATCACTTCGATGTCGAAGCTCTCGTAGATACGGTCCCAGATAACCCGGCGCGGTTTAGTTCTGACGCCGCGGTCCAGTCCGTGCTGTTCAAGGAGTGCGATTGAATCCTCAAGCCAAAGGAATTCCGCAAGGGCGCGTGCATCGCGAGCGGGATTCATTTGCGCACACCGAACCGTCTCGAAATGCAGTCCGTTGCTTGTGGACTTCACGACTAGCAGTCCCCACCATTCGGGAAGCATGGCTGCTACGGCGCCCAGGTGTCGCTCCCCCGCGACCAGCGTCGCCTGATCCAGCACCTTGCTGTACAGCTCGATTTGGCCGGTAAGGCGTCGCAGACTGTCACGGTCGGACTTGATTTCGTATCCGTGAATCTTGCCATTGATGACGGCGACATCAACGCGCACTTCACCGCGGCAGACCCCTAGTTCATCGAGCACCACTGTTTCGGGATGGCCGCCGTACGTCGAAGTGAGTTTCTTTCTCAGCGCTGCTCGAATATCGGTGTCGTTTGGTGAGATTGTTATCATATTTGCTTTTTACCATACCGTGGCTGACTGTGCTTTGACTTGGTTATGAGCTTGGCGCTGATGACGCTGTCAACGTCTCGTAGCTCTTGCCGCAGTATCATCACTACTGCCGCTGTTGTCCTTAGGAATATAGTGAAGAATAAACAGTCTTTTCCCCCACGTC
>JAMDBH010000031.1 GCA_023487615.1 Gammaproteobacteria bacterium | reverse complement strand
GAAAAGACGGACCGCGAAAATCCAGCTTGGAGGAAAGAAACATTTAATCGGGCGCGCCCTGCGCGCGAAGTATTACCGAAGCTCTTCGGCGATGCTGCAGCGAAACAGATGCTTAAGCCTCGCAGCCGTCCGAAAACCGGCAACGCGCGCGTCTCCATTTCGTTGCGCCTGCCACCCAAGACATTAGCCCGCTGGAAAGCGACGGGTCCCGGCTGGCAAACGCGCATGGCGGAAACGCTAAAGAAGGCGGTTTAAGAATGTATGGCCCACTAACACGCTTAAGCCGACTCGCTACGTCGGCGCTTAGCGCCGACTTCGCTCGCGGCTTAGCTTCGCGATCATGAGATGTTGTTTACCCACACGAAAGTCGGAAGAACCAGTTTAATTATTGCTTATGAACAGTGAAACCCTGATCCGCGTTGAACACCTATGGCGTTATTACGGCGCGCTGTGCGCCGTGCGCGACGTCAGTTTCGAGGTGCGGCGCGGCGAGGTGCTGGGTTTTCTCGGGCCGAACGGCGCGGGCAAGTCGAGCACCATGCAGATCATCAGCGGCAATCTCGCACCCAGCGCCGGGCGGGTATGGATTGCCGGTTACGATATCCTCGATCAGCCCAGACTGGCCAAGGCCGCGCTGGGCTTTCTGCCCGAACAGCCGCCGCTGTATCGTGAATTGAGCGTGGATGAATACTTAAGCTTCTGCGCACAGCTCCATCGTATCCCGCGCGGCCGCCGGCGTGACGCGATCAGCACTGTCAAGGAGCGTTGCGGTCTCACCGAGGTGGGGCGGCGCTTGATTGGCAATTTGTCCAAGGGTTATCAGCAGCGGACCGGCATCGCTCAGGCCATTATTCACTCCCCCGCCGTGGTGATTCTCGATGAGCCGACGGTGGGACTCGACCCCATTCAAATTCGAGAGATTCGCAGTCTGATCCGCGATCTGCGCAACGAGCACAGCATCATCCTCTCCACCCACATCCTGCCGGAGGTGCAAGCCACCTGTGACCGGGTACAGATCATTCATCAGGGGCGATTGGTGCTGAGCGACAGCATCGAGGGGCTGATGCGCCGGATGGACGCCTCCAGTCTCTATCTCGGATTGCGCAACCCTCCCCTATTGGAGACATTGCGTGCGGTGCCGGGCGTCATTGCCGTGGAAAGCCTGGAAGACGGGCGGCTGCGCGTGCACCATCCGCCGCAACAAACTCCCGCCGAGACGCTGGTCAACATGTCGGTGCAACACGACTGGGGTCTGTATGAGTTGACCCCGGAGCGGCTCTCGCTGGAACAGATCTTTGTGGATATAACTCAACAGGAGGCAGCCGCCTGATGATATTTGCCTTGGCCGCGAAGGAACTGCGCAGTCTTTTTCTGTCTCCGCTGGGGTGGACGGTACTGGCCGTGATACAGATCATACTTGGCTATCTGTTTCTGATCCGCGTTGATTTATTTTTGCAGGTGCAGCCCAGCCTGGCCGGCAGACCCGACGCGATAGGCCTGGGCGACGTGGTCGTCGCGAACCTGTTCGGCAGCGCCGCTGTCGTGTTGTTGCTGGTGGTCCCGCTGCTCACCATGCGGCTTGTCAGTGAGGAGCGGCGCGGTCAGACCCTGTCCCTGTTATTCACCGCACCCATCTCGATGACCCAGATTATTGTGGGAAAATATCTGGGTGTGCTCGGTTTTCTCCTCATTGTGATAGGCCTGCTCGCGCTGATGCCGCTGTCACTGTTGCTGGGCGGCCGTCTGGATTTCGGGCAGTTCGCAGCCGGTCTGCTGGGGCTCACCATGCTGGTGGCGAGCTTTGCCGCCGCCGGCCTGTTTATCTCCACTCTCACCGCACAACCCACTATTGCGGCCATCGCGAGCTTCGGCCTGTTGCTGCTGTTGTGGCTGCTCGACTGGGCGGGCTCCGACGGCGGCGGTCTGTTTGCCTATCTGTCGTTGGTGCGGCATTACGAGGCCCTGTTGCGCGGCGTCTTTAACAGTAGCGACATCCTGTACTACCTGCTCTTCATCATCACCTTTCTGGTGTTGGCCGTGCGAAGGCTTGACGCCGACCGCTTGCCACACTAAAAATAATTAGGACCGCCAAGACGCCAAAGGCATCTAAGGTGGTGTGATTGAAATACCTTGATGCATAGGGCTTTTCACCCCCATCCCAACCTTCCCCCTTCACGGGGGAAGGGGTGAAAGATGCGGCAATATTTGCGTCTCCATGTATAGAAAGAGATTGGACTGAGAGGATAACTATTTTGATTTTCTTCGCGAGCTTGGCGCCTTGGCGGTTGAACAGTCGTTTTTAGAATTATGGACGTTACGCCTAAATCTCGTCTCCAATTGCGGCTGCAAAATGCGCTGTTTGTGATACTGTTTCTTGGTGTGATTGGCCTCCTGACGTGGCTCAGCACTCGCTATAACTATGAGGCCGATTGGACCGCCGGCGGCCGCAACACCCTCTCCCCCGCCAGTCAAACACTGTTAAAAAAACTTGCCGGGCCTGTCACCTTCACCGCCTATGCCCGCGAGACGGGAACGCTGCGCAGACAGATCACGGAACTTGTGAATCATTACAGGCGCTACAAGCCCGATATCGAGCTGCGCTTCGTGAATCCCGATACCGATCCCGAACGGGTGCGTCAGTTGGGTGTCACCGTGGACGGGGAACTGCACATCGCATACGCGGGACGCAACACCAAGGTTCAGTCGCTCAGCGAACAAACCCTGAGCAACGCCCTGCAACGGGTGGCCCGCTCCGAGCAACACTGGGTGGTATTTTTGTCGGGGCACGGTGAACGCAATCCGCACGGCGCAGCCAACCATGATCTCGGTGATTTAGGACGTCATTTGCTGGATAAAGGCGTCAACGTGCAGATCCTCGCCCTGACCGATAAGCCGCAGATTCCCGTCAACACCACGGTGCTGGTCATCGCCGGCCCGCAGGTAGACCTGCTGCCGGGTGAGGTCAATCTCATTCAGGATTACATCCGCGCAGGCGGCAATCTGCTTTGGCTCAATGATCCAGGCCCGCTGCACGGACTGGAACCGGTCGCCGAGCAGCTTGGCATCGAGTTTCAGCCCGGCGTCATCGTCGAGCCGGCCGCCCAACTGCTGGGCATCAAGCGTCCCGACGTGGTACTGGTCGCGGAGTATCCGCCGCACCCTGTCACTCAGGATCTTCACACACTGACCGTTTTTCCACAGGCGAGCGGGATGGATCTCAAGACGCCCGAAGGCTGGCAGGGCCGGGCGTTTCTGGAGAGCGGTGCGCGCAGTTGGTCGGAGACCGGCGACTTGAACGGCGAGATTGCATTGGATCGCGGCATGGATGTAGCCGGGCCGCTCGCCATCGGAGTGAGCCTGACCCGTGAGGCGCCGCAAACTTTTGACGCACAGGGAAGTACTAATGTCGCGGGAGGCAGGATGCCGGAAGCAACCGGCAGCGCCGGTGCGGATAAAAAGGAACAGCGCATCGTGGTCATGGGGGACGGTGATTTTTTGTCTAATACCTTTCTCGGCAACGGCGGCAATCTGGACTTGGGATTGAACATCGTGAATTGGCTGAATCACGACGATACCCTCATCGCCGTGGGGGCGCGCACCGCGCCCGACACCACGCTCAATCTGTCGCGCACGGCCACCGCAGTGATTGGTCTTGGGTTCCTGTTTTTTCTGCCCCTGCTGCTGCTCGGCTTCGGCCTCACCCTCTGGCTCAAGCGGCGCAAGCGTTAGCGATGGATTCGCGCACCTGGCTCAACCTGGGATTGCTGATTCTGGCCGGCGCGTTGGCCATCGTGGCGGTGTATCTACCCGGCGTAAAAAAAACAGCACCGTTGCCCGCACTGACCTCGCTCACCCCCGCGGCGATCACCTCAATCCGCATCGAGCGCAAGGCACAGCCTGCCATCGCCCTGAAAAAAGAAGCGTCCGGCTGGCGCTTGACCGAACCGTTGCAGTTACCGGCCAACACTGTAGTAGTAGAAAGTTTGCTTGGCCTTACACAGGCGGCGAGTCACGCACAGTGGGTGGCCGCAAGCTTGGATCTGGAAAAATTCAAACTTAAGTCACCGCGCATCCGCGTGCGTCTGAACGATGTGGAACTCGGCTTCGGTGACACCGAACCACTGGAAGGACGGCGCTATGTATTGGCTGGAAATACTGTGCACCTTATTACCGACGACTATTATCCCAAGCTGATCGCTCCGCCTGCGTCCTTTGTAAGCCTCGCGCTAGCGCCCGGCCCGGAACCGTTAAAGGAAATCGAACTGCCGGGACTCACATTAAGGCACGACTCGCAAGGCTGGTCGGCGCAGCCGGGCGCTTCTGACGCACAGGGAAGAGCGATAGCGAAGGGTCCTGCTAATGTCGCGGGAGGCAGGATGCCGGAAGCGACCCCTGACGCCGTCAATACCCTGGCGCAGGAATGGACGGCCGCGCAGGCCCTGCAGGTCAGCCTTTACACCGCTCCTGACGTACAGGGACGTACTAATGTCGCGGGAGGCAGGACGCCGGGAGCGACCGCCTCTCAGATTAAACCCGTCGAAACCATCACATTGCGGCAACAAGGTACTCAACCGCCTCTGCGCTTCATCATCGTGAGCCGCGCGCCGGAGCTGATCCTCGCGCGCCCGGAACTTGGGGTGCAGTATCATCTCCCTCAAGATGCGGCCCAACGTCTGCTGATGTTGCCCGCTGCCGAACCCGCCGATAAATCATCCTAGAGCGGTTCTTATCGTGCATCAGCATCTAATTCGGTTATAAATCTTAATGCAATGAATGTTGCACGCGGATCGGTGGTGGTTACCGCCAATGGAATTCCTTTAGTGGAAAATGCCGATTATACGGTCGATTATTCAGCCGGAACGGTTACCATTCTCAATCAAGCGCTCATTGATGCCGGAACACCCATTAATGTAACTCTCGAAAATCAAGCCTTGTTCAGTATGCAGAGGAAAACCCTGCTTGGGATGAATCTTAGTTACGAATTTACCAAAGATTTTACAGTCGGTGCTACAGTTAT